>NZ_JAOCCV010000007.1:0-214990 GCF_029840585.1 Pseudomonas sp. GD03875
TCAGGGCCATAAAACCACCTGCCGCCTGCTTCGCGCTCTTCCGATCTACGCCTAAACGAGGCAACGCCCATGTTCGATACCGTACTGATCGCCAACCGTGGCGAGATCGCCGTCCGCGCCATCCGCACCCTCAAGCGCCTGGGTGTGAAGAGCGTCGCCGTCTACTCCGACGCCGACCGCAACGCCCAGCATGTGCGCGATGCCGATGTCGCCGTCGCCCTGGGCGGCGACAAGCCGGCCGACAGCTACCTGCGCATCGACAAGATCCTCACCGCGGCCAAGGAAACCGGCGCCCAGGCGATCTACCCGGGCTACGGCTTCCTCTCCGAGAGCGCCGAGTTCGCCGACGCCTGCGAGGCGGCCGGCATCGCCTTCGTCGGACCGACCGGCGAGCAGATCCGCGAATTCGGCCTCAAGCACCGCGCCCGCGAACTGGCCGGCGAAGCCCAGGTGCCGATGGCGCCGGGCACCGGCCTGCTGCAGAGCCTGGAAGAAGCCCTCGCCGCCGCCGAAGGCATCGGCTACCCGGTGATGCTCAAGACCACCGCCGGTGGCGGCGGCATCGGCCTGACCCGCTGCGCCGACGCCGAAGCCCTGGCCAGCGCCTACGACAGCGTCAAGCGCATGGGCGAGCAGTTCTTCAGCGACGCCGGCGTGTTCCTCGAACGCTTCGTCGACCAGGCGCGCCACGTCGAGGTACAGATATTCGGCGACGGCCAGGGCCGCGTCGCCGCCCTGGGCGAGCGCGACTGCTCGCTGCAGCGGCGCAACCAGAAGGTGGTCGAGGAAACCCCGGCGCCGAACCTGCCCCAGGCCACCCGCGAGCGCCTGCACGCCGCCGCCGTGCAGCTCGGCGAGTCGGTCAGCTACCGCAGCGCCGGCACCGTGGAGTTCATCTACGACGCCGCCCGCGACGACTTCTACTTCCTCGAAGTGAACACCCGCCTGCAGGTCGAGCACCCGGTCACCGAGATGGTCACCGGTCTCGACCTGATCGAGTGCATGCTGCGCGTGGCCGCCGGCGACGCGCTGGACTGGGCCGCGCTGGACCGCGCGCCGCAGGGCGCCGCCATCGAGGTACGCATCTACGCCGAGGACCCGCTGAAGAACTTCCAGCCCAGCCCCGGCGTGCTCACCGAAGTGCACTTCCCCGAGGGCGTGCGGGTGGATGGCTGGGTCGCCACTGGCAGCGAGGTGTCGGCCTTCTACGACCCGATGATCGCCAAGCTGATCGTCCACGGCCAAAGCCGCGACGAAGCCATCGCCAAGCTGCGCGCCGCACTCGGTGAAACCCGCCTGCATGGCATCGCCAGCAACCTCGACTACCTGCGCCAGGTGGTGGCCGACCCGCGCTTCGCCCGGGGCGAGGTGTGGACCCGTCTGCTCGATACCTTCGCCTTCAAGGCCAGCGTCATCGAGGTGCTGGAGCCCGGAACCTACTCCAGCGTGCAGGACTACCCGGGTCGCCTCGGCTACTGGGACATCGGCGTACCGCCGTCCGGGCCGATGGACGACTTCGCCTTCCGCCTGGCCAACCGCATCGTCGGCAACCACGCCGACGCCGCCGGCCTGGAATTCACCCTGCAAGGCCCGACCCTGCGCTTCCACTGCGACGCGCTGATCGCCCTGACCGGCGCCGACTGCCCGGCCACCCTGGACGGCGAGCCGGTGGCCTACTGGCAACCGGTCGCGGTCAGGGCCGGCCAGGTGCTCAAGCTCGGCCGCGCGCTCAGCGGCTGCCGCACCTACCTGGCGGTGCGCAACGGCATCGACGTGCCGCTGTACCTGGGCAGCCGCTCGACCTTCGCCCTCGGCCAGTTCGGTGGCCACGCCGGCCGCACCCTGCGCCCGGCCGACACCCTGGCCATCTCCCAGCCCGCGCTGCCGGCCTGCACCACCCCGGCGCCGGTGGCCGCGCCCCAGGCCGTGCACCCGAGCCTGATCCCCAGCTACGGCACCACCTGGAACATCGGCGTGCTGTACGGCCCGCACGGCGCGCCGGACTTCTTCACGCCCGAGGCGATCGAGGAATTTTTCGCCGCCGAGTGGGAAGTACACTACAACTCCAACCGCCTCGGCGTGCGTCTGTCCGGGCCGAAGCCGAGCTGGACCCGCGCCGACGGCGGCGAGGCCGGCCTGCATCCGTCCAACGTCCACGACTGCGAATACGCCATCGGCGCGATCAACTTCACCGGCGACTTCCCGGTGATCCTGACCAAGGACGGCCCCAGCCTCGGCGGCTTCGTCTGCCCGGTGACCATCGCCAAGGCCGAGCTGTGGAAGGTCGGCCAGGTCAAGCCCGGCGACAAGCTGCGCTTCCACCCCATCGGCTTCCAGCAGGCGCAGAGCCTGGAGCAGGCCCAGTTGGGCAGCCTGGAGGCGCTGGCCGCGATCAGCGCGGTGACCCTGCCGGCGCCGTCGCTGCAGCCGGAGGACACCGTGTCCGCCACCGTGCTGGCCGAGCTGCCGGCCGAAGGCAGCCGCCCGCGGGTGGTCTACCGCCAGGCCGGCGACGCCTACATCCTGCTGGAGTACGGCGACAACGTGCTGGACCTCGCCCTGCGCCTGCGCGTGCACCTGCTGATGGAAGCGCTGAAGGCCGAGCCGCTGCGCGGCCTGGAGGAACTGGCGCCGGGCGTGCGCTCGCTGCAACTGCGCTACGACAGCCGCGTGCTGCACCAGCAGGCGCTGATCGACCACCTGCTGGGCCTGGAACAGCGCCTGGGCGACGTCGCCGAGCTGAAGGTGCCGACCCGCATCGTCCACCTGCCGATGGCCTTCGAGGACAGCGCCACCCTCGGTGCCGTCACCCGCTACCGCGAGACGGTGCGCAGCGAAGCGCCCTGGCTGCCGAACAACGTCGACTTCCTGCAGCGCATCAACGGCCTGGCCAGTCGCGACGAGGTGAAGGATATCCTGTTCGACGCCAGCTACCTGATCCTCGGCCTCGGCGACGTCTACCTCGACGCGCCCTGCGCCGTGCCGCTGGACCCGCGCCACCGCCTGCTCAGCTCCAAGTACAACCCGGCGCGCACCTACACCGCCGAGGGCACGGTGGGCATCGGCGGCATGTACATGTGCATCTACGGCATGGACTCGCCCGGTGGCTACCAGCTGGTAGGCCGCACCCTGCCGATCTGGAACAAGTTCGTGAAGAACGCCCAGTTCGAGAACGGCGAGCCCTGGCTGCTGCGCTTCTTCGACCAGGTGCGCTTCTACCCGGTCAGCGAGGCCGAGCTGGACGACTTCCGCGAGGCCTTCCGTGAGGGCCGCGCCCAGGTCCGCATCGAGCAGGGCGAGTTCGACTTCGCCGAGTACCAGCGCTTCCTCGCCGCCAATGCCGACGGCATCGCCGCCTTCCAGGCCTGGCAGAAGGCCGCCTTCGACGCCGAGGTGCAGCTGTGGCAGGACGACGATCCGGCCGCCGCCGCGCCGCTGGTCGTCGCTCAGGAGGACGACGGCGACCTCGACGGCCACCTGGTCAGCGCCGACATGTGCGGCAGCGTGTGGAAGGTGCTGGTCGAGCCCGGCCAGCATGTCGAGGCCGGCACCCCGCTGCTGGTGGTCGAGGCGATGAAGATGGAGCTGGCGGTCACCGCGCCGGTGTCCGGCATCGTCAAGTCGGTGCGCTGCGCGCCAGGCAAGGCGGTGACCCCGGGCGACGCGCTGCTCCTGCTGGTGCCGGGCGAGGCCGCCTGAGATGCAACTGGTCGGTCCCGATAAGCGCGGCCGCGAGCGCCCGGAGAACCTGGCCGAGCGCATCTACGCCCAACTCAAGGACGACATCTTCGAGTTCCGCCTGCTGCCCGGCGACCGCTTCTCCGAGGGCGAGGTCGCCGAGCGCATGGAGGTCAGCCGCACGCCGGTGCGCCAGGCCCTCTACCGGCTGGAGCGCGAGGGCTACCTGGAGGTGTATTTCCGCAGCGGCTGGCAGGTGCGGCCGTTCGACTTCCACTACTTCGAGGAGCTGTACGAAGTGCGCATCGTCCTCGAACTGGAAGCGGTCAGGCGCCTGTGCGACCGGCCGGCCGGCGAGCTGCCGGCGCCGCTGGAGGAGCTGCGCCGGACCTGGATGGTCCGCCCCGAGAACCGCCTGCAGAACGGCCGCGCCGTGTCGCTGCTCGACGAACGCTTCCACTGCCAGCTGGTGGAGGCCACCGGCAACCGCGAGATGGCCCGCCTGCACGCGGAAGTCAGCGAGAAGATCCGCATCATCCGGCGCCTGGATTTCACCCAGGAGCCGCGCGTGGAGGCGACCTACGCCGAACACGCCCAGATTCTCGGCGCGATCCTGTCGCGCCGCCCCGAAGAAGCACAGCTGTTGCTCAGGACCCACATCGAACTGAGCAAGGCGGAAGTGCGCAAGATCACCCTGCACATGCTGCACAGCGCCCGGCAACGGGCGATGGCCGGGCAAGGGTGACGCGATGACCTTTTGGACGACTGCCAACCCATAACCAGAAATCAGCAGTACTCAAACTAGCTCGAATGGAGATCGCACCATGCAACGACGCAGCCTGATCAAGGCCTTCACCCTTTCCGCTTCCATCGCCGCCATGGGCATGACCTGGACCGTCCAGGCCGCCGAGACCATCAAGGTCGGCATCCTCCACTCGCTGTCCGGCACCATGGCGATCTCCGAGACCTCGCTGAAGGACATGGCGCTGATGACCATCGACGAGATCAACGCCAAGGGCGGCGTGGGTGGCAAGCAGCTGGAGCCGGTGGTGGTCGACCCCGCCTCCAACTGGCCGCTGTTCGCCGAGAAGGCCCGCCAGCTGCTGACCCAGGATAAGGTCGACGTGGTGTTCGGCTGCTGGACCTCGGTATCGCGCAAGTCCGTGCTGCCGGTGTTCGAGGAACTCAACGGCCTGCTGTTCTACCCGGTGCAGTACGAGGGCGAGGAAATGTCGCCGAACGTGTTCTACACCGGCGCCGCGCCGAACCAGCAGGCCATCCCGGCCGTGGAATACCTGATGAGCGAGGACGGCGGTGGCGCCAAGCGCTACTTCCTGCTGGGCACCGACTACGTCTACCCGCGCACCACCAACAAGATCCTGCGCGCCTTCCTGCACAGCAAGGGCGTGCAGGACAAGGACATCGAAGAGGTCTACACCCCCTTCGGCCACAGCGACTACCAGACCATCGTCGCCAACATCAAGAAGTTCTCCGCCGGCGGCAAGACCGCAGTGATCTCCACCGTCAACGGCGACTCCAACGTGCCGTTCTACAAGGAACTGGCCAACCAGGGCATCGACGCCACCGACATCCCGGTAGTCGCCTTCTCGGTGGGCGAGGAAGAACTGCGCGGCATCGACACCAAGCCGCTGGTGGGCCAACTGGCCGCGTGGAACTACTTCCAGTCGGTGGACAACCCGGTCAACACCGCCTTCGTCGACAAGTGGAAGGCCTACGCCAAGGCCAAGAACCTGCCGAACTACCAGACCGCAGTGACCAACGACCCGATGGAAGCCACCTACGTCGGCATCAACATGTGGGCCCAAGCCGTCGAGAAGGCCGGCACCACCGACGTGGACAAGGTGCGCGAGGCCCTGGCCGGCCAGTCCTTCGCCGCGCCGAGCGGCTACACCCTGACCATGGACAAGACCAACCACCACCTGCACAAGCCGGTGATGATCGGAGAGGTCCAGGAAGACGGTCAGTTCTCCATCGTCTGGCAGACCGAGGGCCCGCTGCGTGCCCAGCCCTGGAGCCCCTTCATCCCCGGCAACGACAAGAAGCCGGACCATGCGGTGAAGAGCAACTGAGGCGGGTGAAGCTTTCGGAAGTCCGCGTGTGCCATGGCATCCCTCACCCCCAGCCCCTCTCCCAAAGGGCGAGGGGTGACGGAGCGCCAGGCAACGTAGACCTCTCATGAAACCGCACGCTTCCCCTCTCCCTCCGGGAGAGGGGCCAGGGGTGAGGGTCTTGCGCCCCACTCTATAGCCGTAGCCCGGATGCAATCCGGGAATCGCCACCCCGGATTGCATCCAGGCTACGGCCACCTGCAAAGGACTGATCCGCAATGCCCACTGCCTTGTTCCGA
Organism: Pseudomonas sp. GD03875; assembly: GCF_029840585.1. Lineage (NCBI taxonomy): Bacteria > Pseudomonadati > Pseudomonadota > Gammaproteobacteria > Pseudomonadales > Pseudomonadaceae > Pseudomonas > Pseudomonas sp. GD03875. Next base: position 6,047 of record NZ_JAOCCV010000007.1, read on the forward strand.
ATCCTGCTGTCACTGGCGCTGCTGCTGCCGCTGACCGCCCATGCCGGGGACGCCGCCGACTTCGTCGCCGCCAGCCCGGCCAGACAGGCCCAGCTCCTCGAAAGCTGGGCCGCGCAACCCGATACCACCCGCCAGCCGCTGCTCGACGCCCTGCAGCAGGGCCGCGTCGGCGTCGATGCAGCCAAGGCCGCCTTCTACGAAGTCGACGGAGCCTGGCAGGCCGCCGAAAGCTCCGCCGCGGCCGACGGCACGCCGAAGAAGCTGCGCCTGAACAACCGCCTGCGCGGCCTGCTGGCCAACGTCCAGGCCAGCCAGCAACTGCTCGCCGAGGAACCGGCCAGGCGCCTGGCCGCCGCCCGGCAGCTGCAGAAGAGCGCCAAGCCGGCCCAGCTGGAACTGCTCAACGCCCGCGTCGCCGGCGAACAGGACGAGGCCGTGCGCGCCGCCCTGGCGCTGGCCCTGGCCAACCTGCAGCTGGTCGATGCCGACCCGCAGGTCCGCCTGAAGGCCGTGCGCCTGCTCGGCGAGAGCGGCGATCCGCAGGCCCGCACCCGCCTGGAAGGCGTGCTGGCCGACGGCGCCGAGAGCGACGCCGCGGTGCGCACCGCGGCCGAGACCAGCCTGGTGCAGGTCGAGCGCCGCCTGCTGATCGGCGAACTGCTCGGCCAGGCCTTCAGCGGCCTGAGCCTGGGCAGCATCCTGCTGCTGGCCGCCCTCGGCCTGGCCATCACCTTCGGCCTGCTCGGGGTGATCAACATGGCTCACGGCGAGATGCTGATGCTCGGCGCCTACACCACCTACATGGTGCAGATCGCCTTCCAGCGCCTGGCCCCGGAATACCTCGCCCTCTACCCGCTGGCCGCGCTGCCGGTGGCCTTCTTCGTCACCGCCGCCATCGGCATGGCGCTGGAGCGCACGGTGATCCGCCACCTCTACGGCCGCCCGCTGGAAACCCTGCTCGCCACCTGGGGCATCAGCCTGATCCTGATCCAGGCGGTGCGGGTGATCTTCGGCGCGCAGAACGTCGAGGTTGCCAACCCGCAGTGGCTGTCCGGCGGCGTGCAAGTGCTGCCCAACCTGGTGCTGCCCTACAGCCGCATGGTGATCATCGGCTTCGCCCTGTTCGTGGTGGCACTGACCTGGCTGCTGCTGAACAAGACCCGCCTGGGCCTGAACGTCCGCGCCGTGACCCAGAACCGCAACATGGCCGCCTGCTGCGGCGTGCCCACCGGCCGGGTGGACATGATGGCCTTCGGCCTCGGCTCCGGCATCGCCGGCCTCGGTGGCGTGGCCCTGTCGCAGATCGGCAACGTCGGCCCGGACCTGGGCCAGAGCTACATCATCGACTCCTTCCTGGTGGTGGTGCTCGGCGGCGTCGGCCAGCTGGCCGGCAGCGTACTGGCCGCCTTCGGCCTCGGCATCGCCAACAAGCTGCTGGAGCCGCAGATCGGCGCCGTGCTCGGCAAGATCCTGATCCTCGCGCTGATCATTCTGTTCATCCAGAAGCGTCCGCAGGGCCTCTTCGCACTGAAAGGACGGGTGATCGACTGATGACCTGCGACCGTTATTTCGCCATCGAGCGTAGGGCGGGTGAAACCCACCGGACCGACCGGACGCCATCACTGCAGCGGCGGGTTGCACCCGCCCTGCGGACTTAAAGGACGAGTGATCGACTGATGAATGCGATAAACCAAACGTTGCTGGCACGCACCACCGCCAAGCTCGGCCCGCAGGTCTCGCTGGCCGTCGGCCTGCTGGTGCTGGCGCTGCTGCTGGCCATGCCGCTGTTGCACCTGCTGCCGGCGGACCACGCCCTGCACGTCTCGGCCTACGGCCTGACCCTGGTCGGCAAGATCCTCTGCTACGCCATCGTCGCCCTGGCGCTGGACCTGGTCTGGGGCTACGCCGGCATGCTCTCGCTTGGCCACGGCCTGTTCTTCGCCCTCGGCGGCTACGCCATGGGCATGTACCTGATGCGCCAGAGCGCGGGGGACGGGCTGCCGGCCTTCATGAGCTTCCTCGCCTGGACCGAGCTGCCCTGGTACTGGTACGGCACCAGCCACTTCCTCTGGGCCCTGTGCCTGGTGGTGCTGGCGCCCGGCCTGCTGGCCCTGGTGTTCGGCTTCTTCGCCTTCCGCTCGCGGATCAAGGGCGTGTACTTCTCGATCATGACCCAGGCGCTGACCTTCGCCGGCATGCTGCTGTTCTTCCGCAACGAGACCGGCTTCGGCGGCAACAACGGCTTCACCAACTTCCGCACCATCCTGGGCTTCGACATCACCGCACCAGGCACCCGCGCCACCCTGTTCCTGTGCACCGTGCTGCTGCTCGTCGGCAGCCTGGTGCTGGGCTTCATGCTGGCGCGCAGCAAGTTCGGCCGGGTGCTGACGGCGCTGCGCGACGCGGAGAACCGCCTGATGTTCTGCGGCTACGACCCACGCGGCTACAAGCTGTTCATCTGGGTCCTGAGCGCGGTGCTGTGCGGCCTGGCCGGCGCGCTGTACGTGCCGCAGGTGGGCATCATCAACCCCAGCGAGATGTCGCCGACCAACTCCATCGAGGCCGCCATCTGGGTCGCCCTCGGCGGGCGCGGCACGCTGATCGGCCCGCTGCTCGGCGCCGGCCTGGTCAACGGCATGAAGAGCTGGTTCACCGTGGCCTTCCCCGAATACTGGCTGTTCGCCCTGGGCGCGCTGTTCATCGTCATTACGCTGTTCCTGCCGAAAGGCGTCATCGGCCTGCTGAAAAAGGAGAAGGACCAATGAGAGTCGCTCCGGTACCCGAATTCATGCTCGAACCCGCCTTCGACCCGGCCGGCAGCGGCCGCGACGCGGTCGGCCTCGGCAGCGCGGCGGGCAAGGGCCTGGACGTGCGCCACGGCACCATCCTGACCCTGGAAGACATCAACGTCAGCTTCGACGGCTTCAGGGCGCTGACCGACCTGACCCTGTACATCGGCGTCGGCGAACTGCGCTGCATCATCGGCCCCAACGGCGCCGGCAAGACCACCATGATGGACGTGATCACCGGCAAGACCCGCCCGGACAACGGCGTCGCCTACTTCGGCGACACCCTCGACCTGACCCAGATGAGCGAGGTCGAGATCGCCCAGGCCGGCATCGGCCGCAAGTTCCAGAAGCCCACGGTGTTCGAGGCGCTGAGCGTGTTCGAGAACCTCGAACTGGCGCTGAAGACCGACAAGTCGGTGTGGGCCAGCCTGCGCGCCCGGCTCTCCGGCGCGCAGAAGGACCGCATCGAGGAAGTGCTCGCCACCATCCGCCTGGATGCCTCGCGCCATCGCCCGGCCGGGCTGCTGTCCCACGGCCAGAAGCAATTCCTCGAGATCGGCATGCTGCTGGTGCAGGAGCCGCAACTGCTGCTGCTCGACGAGCCGGTGGCAGGCATGACCGACGCCGAGACCGAGTTCACCGCCGAGCTGTTCAAGTCGCTGGCGCGTAAGCACTCGCTGATGGTGGTGGAACACGACATGGGCTTCGTCGGCAGCATCGCCGACCACGTCACCGTACTGCACCAGGGCAGCGTGCTGGCCGAAGGCTCGCTGGAAGAGGTGCAGGCCAACGAGCGGGTGATCGAGGTCTACCTCGGCCGCTGAGACAGGACCCGGTGCGCACGGCGCACCCCACAAGCACGGTGCCGTCCGTAGGGTGCGCCGTGCGCACCAAGAAACGAGGTTGAGGACAGAACATGCTGCAAGTCCAACAGCTCCACCAGTACTACGGCGGCAGCCATATCCTGCGCGGCCTGTCCTTCGAGGCCAGGATCGGCGAGGTCACCTGCCTGCTCGGGCGCAACGGCGTGGGCAAGACCACCCTGCTGAAATGCCTGATGGGCCTGATCCCGGCCAAGGAAGGCAAGGTCGAGTGGGAAGGCCGGGCGATCAACGCCTACAAGCCGCACCAGCGGGTGCATGCCGGCATCGCCTACGTGCCCCAGGGTCGCGAGATATTCCCGCGCCTGACCGTGGAGGAAAACCTGCTGATGGGCCTCTCGCGGTTCGGCGCCAGCGAGGCCAGGACCGTGCCGGAATTCATCTACGAGCTGTTCCCGGTACTGCGCGAGATGAAGCACCGTCGCGGCGGCGACCTCTCCGGCGGCCAGCAGCAACAGCTGGCCATCGGCCGCGCCCTGGCCAGCAAACCGCGCCTGCTGATCCTCGACGAGCCCACCGAGGGCATCCAGCCCTCGGTGATCAAGGAGATCGGTGTGGTCATCCGCAAGCTCGCCGAGCGCGGCGACATGGCCATCCTGCTGGTGGAGCAGTTCTACGACTTCGCCGCCGAGTTGGCCGACCAGTACCTGGTGATGAGCCGCGGCGAGATCGTCCAGCAGGGCCGCGGCGAGACCATGGAGGCCGATGGGGTACGCGGCCTGGTGGCGATCTGAAAGGCTATGTCTGAGTTGACTGTTGTCAGGGGGCTCAACCCTTGTGGGAGCGGCGCACAACGGTAGCCATCTGAAAACCTGTTCACGATCTCCTGGACTGGAGCCGGAAGATCGCGAACAGGCTCTGAACGCCCTCCCCGAACTCAGCCGCCCCGGCTCATCCGCCCCAGCCGCTCGGACAGCGCGTGCATGCCCCGGCCCAGCTCGCGCAGGGTGCCGGCGTCGCGCGCACCGTCCTCGCTGGCGGCGTGGATGCGCACCGCCAGCTCGTTGATCTCCTGGGCCACGTGGCTCTGCTCCTGGGCCGCCACGGCGATCTGCTGGGCGCGCTGAACGATGTCGTCGAAGCTGGTCACGGTGTCGCCCAGGGTCAACGCCACGCCGCCGGCCTGCTCCACCGCCGCGCGGGTGCGCTCGGCGCCGCCCTGCATGGTGGCCACCGCCTGGCCGGAGGCCTGGCGCAGGGCGCCGATCATGTCCTGGATTTCGTCCGCCGAGGACTGGGTGCGCCCGGCCAGAGTGCGCACCTCGTCGGCCACCACGGCGAAGCCGCGGCCCTGCTCGCCGGCGCGGGCCGCCTCGATGGCGGCGTTGAGCGCCAGCAGGTTGGTCTGCTCGGAGATCGACTTGATCACCGCCAGCACGCCGCCGACCCGCTCGATGTCCTCGCCGAGCCGGGTGATGGCGCCGGCCGCGCCGACGATCTCGCCGGACAGCGCCTCGATCGACTGGCTGTTGTGCTGCACCCGCTGCTGGCCCTGGCGGGCGGCGTCCAGCGAGTGGCGCGCGGTGTCGGAACAGTCGGTGGTGTTGCTCGCAACCTCCTGAGCGCTGGCCGACATCTGGGTGATGGCGGTGGCCAGCAGGGTGTTGTCCTCGCGCTGCGCCTCGGCCCGCTCGGCGATGCCGTGGGACAGCCGCGCCAGCTCGCCGGCCTGGCGCTCCAGGGTGGCCGACTCCTCGGCGATGGCGTGCAGCATGTCGCGTAGGGAGCCGGCGTACTGGTTCACCGCGCCACGCAGCTCGCCGATCTCGTCCGCGCGGCGTATCTCCAGCTCGCTGGCGCGACCGCCCTGGCCAAGGGTGCGGATCTGCCCGGTGGTTTCCTCGATCTGCGCCAGCAGGCGCTTGCCGGCCAGCCAGGCGAGGCCGAGCAGCAGCACCAGCAACGGCAGCAGGAACAGCAGGATTTCCCCGGTCAGGCGGTTGGCCAGGCCGGTGACCTGGGCCTCCGGCGTCACCAGGCCGACCCGCCAGCCGGTGTCGGCGATGGGTTCCAGGCTGACGTAAGCCGGGCCGCCGAGGCGCCCGTCGTGGCCGAGCAGCAGGGTCCGCGCCTCGCCGCCCCGTTCCAGCGCATCGGCCACCGGGGCGAACCAGGGCAGGTCGCCGCGCAACCCGGCGAGGGTCGGCAGGCCCGCGTTCGAGCGCGCGTCGGGGAAGAACAGCAGGTTGCCGGCGCGATCCACGGCGAAGGCGTAGCCGCCGGTGACGTCGCCTTCGCGCTGGAGGAACTCGGCCAGGCCGTCGAGCTTGAGGTCGAGGGTGGCCACCCCGGCGAAGCGGCCGTCGGCCCGGTAGGGCACGCTGCAGGTGGTCATGGCCACGCCGGTCACCGGGTCCTGGTAGGCGTCGGACCAGACGCAGCGCCCGGCCGGCGCGGTGCGCGCGCCCGTGTACCAGGACTCGCCCTGGTAGGCGGCGATGCCGGCGGCATTGTAGTCGTCGGAGTAGTCCAGCCCGCCCTGGGCGTTGCGCGCCCAGAAGAAGCTGCGCCGCTCGACGCCGGCGGCGAAGGCGCCGGGCTCGGGCCACAGGCCACCGCCGGCGATAGCCGCGTCGCCCTGGCTGTCGATCACGTTGGGCAGCTGGGCCTTCACCAGCGCCTCATCGTGGGGCAGGGTCTCGGCCAGGTGCGCCATCGCCGCCGTGGTGCCTTCGATCAGGCTGAGCTGCAGCGCCAGCTGGCGCGAGATGGCCACCGCCGACTGCTCGGCGGCGGCGCTGCCGACCTCGACCAGCTGCGGCTTGCCGCGCAGGGTCATCACCGAATAGATCGCCAGCGCGGTGAGCGCCAGCAGCAGCAGGATGCCCAGCGTCATGCGCTGGACGATACGGACGGGCATGAACGACATGGCCGGACTCCACAAATACACGTAGGTGGACGGAGGACGGCGCAGCGGCGCCGCCCGTGGCGGATCAGCCGGAAATCAGGAAGTTGTTCAGGGGAGAAGGCGTCCCGCCCTCGAGGGTGACCATCTCCGCTTCGTCCTTGAGATTGACCCCCGACAGCTTGCGCCGGCATGCCTCACGCATGAGGTATAGCAATTTATGGGCCGCCAGGCCGTAGCTCAGTCCCTCCTGGCGCACGTTGGAGATGCAGTTGCGGTAGGCGTCGGTCAGGCCGACCTTCGGTGCCCAGGTGAAGTACAGGCCGAGGCTGTCCGGCGAACTCAGGCCGGGGCGTTCGCCGATCAGGATCACCACCATCCGCGCGCCGAGCAGCTCGGCCACCTCGTCGGCCACCGCCACCCGGCCCTGGCGCACCACGCAGAGCGGTGCCAGCGACCAGCCGTCGCCCGCCATCTGCTCGCGCAGGCGGTCGACGAAGGGCAGCGCGTGGCGCTGGATGGCCAGGGCGGACAGGCCGTCGGCGATCACGATGGCCAGGTCGTAGCCATCCGGATGGCCTTGCCGATGGTCGCGCAGGACCTGCGCCGAATCGGCGTCCAGGCGCCGCCCCAGGTCCGGGCGTTGCAGGTAGGTGTGCCGGTCGGGCGCGGCGCTGTGCAGCGCCAGGGTCTCCAGCCCGCGCTCGGCCAGCCCCGCACCCAGCGCCTCGGCGTCCAGCGCCAGGTGCACGGCGTCGCGCGCCTGGGCGTGGGCGAACTGGAAATCCAGCTGCGCGCCGGTGGGCAGGCTGGTGCCGGCACGGCCCAGGGCGATGCGCGCCGGAGTCAGCCGGCGCAGCGCCTGCCAGGGATCGTCGATGGCGCCGCTCGGCGGCTGGTCGTCGTTCATGCACATTCCTCGGACGAGTGCCGATCCGTAGGAGCGAGCTCTGCTCGCGAACCGGCCACGCAAAAAGCTTCGCGAGCAGAGCTCGCTCCTACCCGGCTGCCGATTCCTTGTGCCTCGCATGCGCGGGTTTCACCCGCCCTACGGTCGTTCGTAGGGTGCGCCGTGCGCACCGACCCGCCACCGGTGCGCACGGCGCACCCTACATCGGTCCTATGAGCGGACATGGTCTATCCCAACCGTGCCACGGCCTGGCGGAAGGCCGGCGGCAGCGCGCCGCCGAGGTGGGGCCGGCCATCACGCTGGGAGAGGATTTCCATACGCTCCAGCCAGGCCTCGAACTCCGGCGCGGGGCGCAGGCCGAGCACCTGGCGGGCGTAGAGGGCGTCGTGGAAGGAGGTAGTCTGGTAGTTGAGCATCACGTCGTCGGAGCCGGGGATGCCCATGATGAAGTTGATGCCGGCGGTGCCGAGCAGGGTCAGCAGGGTGTCCATGTCGTCCTGGTCGGCCTCGGCGTGGTTGGTGTAGCAGATGTCGCAGCCCATCGGCACGCCCAGCAGCTTGCCGCAGAAGTGGTCCTCCAGGCCGGCACGGATGATCTGCTTGCCGTTGTACAAGTACTCCGGGCCGATGAAGCCGACCACGGTGTTCACCAGGAACGGGTTGAAATGCCGTGCCACCGCATAGGCCCTCGCTTCGCAGGTCTGCTGGTCGACGCCGTGGTGGGTGCCCGACGACAGCGCGCTGCCTTGGCCGGTCTCGAAGTACATCAGGTTGTCGCCGAGGCTACCGCGCTTCTGTGACAGCCCGGCTTCATGGCCCTCCCGCAGCACCTCCAGGCTGATGCCGAAGCCGGCGTTGGCCGCCTCGGTGCCGGCGATGGACTGGAACACCAGGTCCACCGGCGCGCCGCGCTCGATGGCGGCGATGGAGCTGGTGACGTGGGTCAGCACGCAGGCTTGGGTGGGAATCCCGTAGCGCTGGATGATGGCGTCGAGCATCTTCAACAGGTCAGTGAGCGCGCCCAGGCTGTCGGTGGCCGGGTTGATGCCGAGCATGGCGTCGCCGTTGCCGTAGAGCAGGCCGTCGAGAATGCTGGCAGCGATGCCGGAAGGATCGTCGGTCGGATGGTTGGGCTGCAGCCGGGTCGACATCCGCCCGCGCAGGCCCATGGTGTTGCGGAAGCGGGTGACCACGCGGATCTTCTGCGCCACCAGGATCAGGTCCTGCACGCGCATGATCTTCGACACCGCCGCCGCCATCTCCGGGGTCAGCCCCGGCGCCAGGGCGCGCAACGCGGCCTCGTCGGCCTGCTCGCCGAGCAGCCAGTCGCGCAGGCCACCGACGGTCAGGTGGGCGACCGGAGCGAAGGCCGCCGCGTCGTGGCCATCGACGATCAGCCGGGTGATCTCGTCGTCTTCGTAGGGAATCAGCGCCTCGTCGAGGAAGTGCCTGAGCGGGATATCCGCCAGTGCCATCTGCGCGGCGACCCGCTCGGCGTCGCTGGCCGCGGCGACGCCGGCCAACTGGTCGCCGGAGCGGGCCGGGCTGGCCTTGGCCATGACTTCGCGCAGACTGTCGAAACGCCAGGTCTGGTGGCCTACCGTGTGGGCAAAAGCGGCCATGGGTGGGCTCCTCGGTGCGGTAGATGCGGGCGCCTCGCGCGGCGCCCGGGTGTCGCGCTCAGGGCTGCTGCGCCAGCATCGAATCGACGGGCACCGAGCTGCGCTGGGCGCCGGTCAGCCTGAAATAGACGAAGCCGATGGTCATCAGGCCGAGGAACAGCAGCGCGATGGTGCCGTTGAACCACAGCATAGCCACCAGGCAGACCACCGCCAGGGCCAGGGCGATGCCCGGCACCACCGGGTAGCCGGGGGCTCGGAAGGTGCGCTCCAGGTTCGGCTCGCTGCGGCGCAGCTTGAACAGGCTGAGCATGCTCATGATGTACATGACGATGGCGCCGAACACGCTCATGGTGATCATCGCGGCGGTCAGGCTCATGCCCTGGAGGTTGATCAGGCCGTCGCTGAAGATCGCCGCGATGCCCACCAGGCCGCCGGCGATGATCGCGCGGTGCGGGGTGTGGAAGCGCGACAGCTTGGCCAGGGACGGCGGCAGGAAGCCGGCGCGGGCCAGGGCGAAGAACTGCCGCGAGTAGCCGAGGATGATGCCGTGGAAGCTCGCCACCAGGCCGAACAGGCCGATCCACACCAGCATGTGCAGCCAGGTGGAGTTCTCGCCGACCACCGTCTTCATCGCCTGGGGCAGCGGATCGTTGATCCCGGACAGCGCCTTCCAGTCGCCCACCCCGCCGGCGAACAGCATCACGCCGATGGCCAGGCTGACCAGGGTCAGGATGCCGGCGATGTAGGCGCGCGGGATGGTGCGCTTCGGGTCCTTGGCCTCCTCGGCGGCCATGGCCGCGCCCTCGATGGCGAGGAAGAACCAGATGGCGAACGGGATGGCGGCGAAGATGCCGGCCACCGCGGGCAGGCCGAACACGTCGCTGCCGGCCCAGCCGTCGATGACGAAGTTGCTGAAGCTGAAGCCCGGCGCCACCACACCCATGAACACCAGCAGTTCGAGCACCGCCAGCACCGTGACCACCAGCTCGAAGGTGGCGGCGATGCTGACCCCGAGGATGTTGAGGGTCATGAAGATGAAGTAGGCCCCCACCGCCGCGATCCTGGGGTCGAGACCGGGGAACTGCACGTTGAGGTAGGCGCCGATGGCCATGGCGATGGCCGGCGGGGCGAACACGAATTCGATCAGGGTGGCCATGCCGGCGATCATCCCGCCGGCGGGGCCGAACGCGCGCAGGCTATAGGCGAACGGCCCGCCCGCGTGAGGGATGGCGGTGGTCAGTTCGGTGAAGCTGAAGATGAAGCAGCTGTACATCGTCGCCACCATCAGCGTGGTGATCAGGAAGCCCAGCGTGCCGGCCACGCCCCAGCCGTAGCTCCAGCCGAAGTATTCCCCGGAAATCACCAGGCCCACGGCGATGCCCCACAGGTGTAGGGTGCCCAGGGTGGGTTTGAGTTGGGTTGTCGTCATTTGCCAATTCCTCGAGGTGAGAGCCACGTCGAACGTCGATCGCCCGGCGAGGATATCCAGCCGACCCCGGCCGAGACTTGACCTTGCAAAGTCTGCGCACGGCTCCAGGGTCAACTCGCCAGCGAGGCCGCAGGCCGCGTCGCGCCTGGCTTCTGCGCCATGGGAGTGCAATTCGCCGGAGCCCCGCCCCAACACGATGCAGCGGCATGCGCCCGAGGCATGGCAGGCGCGCCCCGCGTCCGGCCGATGCCCGGGGCACGACTATTGCTACGTCCGCACATCACCCCCACGCGCCCCGTCCCCTATGTCCCTGAACATCCCCCACCCGCTGGCCATGACCGACTCGCCGAGCAACCTCGGCGTGCTGTCGGCCGCCGCCAGCGGCCTGGACCGCTTCATCGGCCAGCAGGGCGGCGACGCGGACCGGGTGTTCGGCGTGGCCGGGATCGACCCCGACCTGCTGCTGCACCCGACCCTGAGCCTCAGCCTGAGCAACTACTGCAAGGTGCTGGAGGAAGCGGCGGCGCAATCCGGCTGCGACAACTTCGGGCTGCGCTACGGCCAGCAGTTCCAGCCGCGCGCCCTCGGCCTGCTGGGCTACGTCGGGCTGTGCTCGGACAGCCTGGAGCAGGCCCTGCAGAACTTCGCCCGGGCCTTCCCCTACCACCAGCACGACACCCTGATCCGCCTGGCGGACATCGGCGAGTGCTACCGCTTCGACTACCAGGTGCGCCACCCGGCGATCCTCGACAAGCGCCAGGACGCCGAGCTGACCATGGGCATGGCTCTCAACCTGGTGCGCCACGTGCTCGGCCCGGAGTGGGCACCGCGCGCCGTGCTGTTCGAGCACACCCGCCCGGAAGGCTGGCGCGAGCACCTGGCCGCGTTCGACGCGCCGGTGCTGTTCGACCAGCCGTGCAACGCCCTGCTGATTCCCAAGCGCGACCTGGCCGGCCAGGCGATGCCCGAGCGCGACCCGGTGCTGCTGATGCTGGTGCAGGACGCCATCCAGCGTCTCGGCGGCCAGCAGCACCGCCAGTGTCTGGTCGACCAGGCGCGCGGCCTGGTGCGCGACGCCCTGCCACTCGGCGAGCCGGCGCTGGAACAGATCGCCGCCGGCCTCGGCCTGACCCCGGCCGCCCTGCAGCGCCGCCTGCGCGAGCAGAACCTGAGCTACTCCGCGCTGATCGACCAGGTGCGCCGCGAACTGGCCCTGCACTACCTGCGCCGGCGCCTGCCGGTCAGCGAACTGGCGCCGCTGCTCGGCTACTCCGAGACCAGCGCCTTCTCCCGCGCCTTCCGCCGCTGGTTCGACGCCAGCCCGCGGCAATGGCTGCAGACCGCCACCGCCTGAGCGCGCCGGGGTACACTGGCCGCCCGAACCGACGACCGACACCATGACGTCCTACCTGATCCGCGACGCCGGCGAAGCCGACCTCAAGGGCATCCTGCCCATCTACAACGACGCCGTGCAGCACGGCACCGCCATCTGGAACGAAACCCCGGTGGACCTCGCCAATCGCCGAACCTGGCTGGCCGAGCGCAACGCCGCCGGTTTCCCGGTGCTGGTGGCGGTGGACGCGGCCGGCGGCGTGCTCGGCTATTCCAGCTACGGCACCTGGCGCGCCTTCGACGGCTTCCGCCACACGGTCGAGCACTCGGTCTACGTGCGCGCCGACCAGCAGGGCAAGGGCCTGGGCAAGGCGCTGCTGCAGGCGCTGATCGAACGCGCCCGCGCCGCCGGCCTGCACGTGATGGTGGCCGCCATCGAGCGCGAGAACGCCGCCTCCGTCGCCCTGCACCAGCGGCTCGGCTTCGCCGTCACCGGGCAGATGCCCCAGGTCGGCCGCAAGTTCGGCCGCTGGCTGGACCTGACCTTCATGCAGCTGGTCCTGGAGTGAGAACCTGCTCAAAGTCTGCTGCGCGTCGGAAAAACGGCGTTGAAAGCGACTTCGGAAAGCAGCTTGCTGCTAACGCGCTTTAGCGCGGTCAGAAGGGTGAGCAGAGCGAGTCATGCTCATTTACCACTCGTAAACGCTGCTTCCTCAGCCACTTTCGCCTTGTTTTGGACATGTACCCGTTACGGGTTGGTGGCGTCATTCTGCTTTTGTGGAAGCGGCTGGGCGGCATTCCGATTGGCCGCGACATTCGCGGATGAATCCGCTCCCACAAGGTGTGCAATAACTCACGTGGACAGAGCCTCGTTTCTCTCCCCCTCGCAAGACTTCGAACGGGTTCCGAGGGGCCCGGGAATACTTCCCGTTCCCGCATGGCTGTGAGCGCCGTCACGGTAAGTCCGCCGCGACCCCACTACCCTGAGTCACCTCATCCTTGGACGACAGGAGCTCGGTCCCCATGGCCTCGCCTTCTCTCTCCCGTTCCAGGGGCATGCCGTTCGCCCTGATCGGTGCGTTGCTGCTACTGGCAGCCGCTCATACCTTTTCCCAGCGCCTCGACTTCCTGCAGACGGCCAAGTCCGCCTCGGGCCAGGTCAGCGCCCTCGACGCCAACGGCTCGCAGCCGCTGATCGATTTCGTCGACGAGCGCGGCAACACCGTCTCCTACGCCCAGTCCGGGCTGGTCTTCGGCTACCAGCTGGGCATGCCGGTGAACGTGCGCTACCTGCCGGATTCCCCAGTCAGCAGCGCGGTCATCGACGACGCCGGCGCGCTCTGGGGCAGCACCCTGCTGCTCGGCCTGCTCGGCGCCAGCATGGCCCTGGCGGGCGTGCCGCCCCTGCGCATCCGCCGCTGGCCCTGAGCGTCACTTGCCGTAGCCAGCCGCGAACAACACGGCCAGCACCAGCGGCATCACGGCCACACTGCCCAGATTGCCGATCAGCACCAGCGCCGCGACCTTGTGCGGCTCCTGGCGGTACTGCTCGGCGACCATGTAGTTGAGCACCGCCGGCGGCAGCGCGGCGAACAGCCAGAGGGTGGCCAGCTGCACGCCCTGCAGGTCCAGCAGATGGGCCAGCGGCCAGGCCAGCAGCAGACCGCTCGCCGGGCAGGCCACGGCGCCAAGCAACCCGATGCGCCACGCGCCGAAATCCACGTCGAGCATGCGCACACCGAGGGCGAACAGCATCAGCGGGATGCTGATCTCGCCGAGCATGCGGCAGGCCTCCAGCAGCCAGCCCGGCAGCGGCACGCCGCCCAGGTTGACGGCCAGACCGGCGACGCTGGCGATCACCACCGGCACCCGCAGCAGGCGCCACAGCGGCGCATGGCGGTCGAGCATGTGCAGGCCCACCGAGAAGTGCAGCAGCATCTCCACCACGAACAGCACCACCGCCGCCGGCAACGCCTGCTCGCCGAACGCCAGCACCATCAGTGGCAGGCCCATGTTGCCGGCGTTGCTGAACATCATCGGCGGCAGGAAGGTGCGGAAGTCCAGCCGGAACAGGCGCGCCAGCGGCCACAGCAGCAGGCCCGAGCCCAGCACCACCCCGGCGCCGGCCAGCGCCAGGCCGGCATAGTCCTGCAGCGGCGCCTGGCGCTCGGCCAGCACCACGAACACCAGCAGAGGCACGAACAGCTCCATGTTCAGCGTGTTGAGCTGGCGGATGTCCGGGCTGCGGAAACGGCCATAGAGAGCCCCGCAACCGGCGATGAGGAACACCGGCAGCAAGGTGGCGAGGATGGAGGACAGCATGGAGACTCCGGCGGGCGAAAAACTTCGTTAGCTTCGCAAGTATCACCCCGTCCCGGCAATGTCCCACGAGCCGACCGCACGTCGATCCAGCTCCGCCAATCGACGAACGGACGCCCGCGCCAGACCTCCGCGGTTATTCTCGGACCGCTCTAGAAAGCCACTTCCACCATGGCGAGGCGCCCCAGAGAGCCCGCCCCGATCACCTCGCTTCTGCCAGCGACAGCATCATGGGGAATCCGCTATGCACATTCGAAGACTCCTGCTGGGCAGCCTCGCGCTGCTCGCCTGCGCCAGCGCGCAGGCCTACGTGATGGAACGCGAACTCGCCGGCTACGACCTGCGCCTCGCCACCCAGCCGACCCGCAGCATGGCCCAGGGCCTGATCCAGCCCAGCGCCAGCGGCACCTTCCACGGTGGCCTGGACCTCAGCCGCGAGGACGGCTGGTACTTCGGCGGCTGGGCGCCGAGCATGGGCCTGCTCGACGGCGGTCTGCCGCAGCTGGACGCCTACGCCGGCCTGCGGCGCCCGCTGGACGACCGCCTCGGCTACGAAGTGGGGCTGATCCGCTACAGCCGCCTCGGCGTCGACGGCCTCGACCACAACCAGTACTACGCCGGCCTGACCCTGCTGGAGAGCCGCTTCGGCCTCGCCGTCGCCGACCGCCCGGGGCGCCAGGACGGCAACCTGCTGCTGGACCTCGCCCTGCCCCGCCCGCTCGACCTGGGCATGACCCTGCAATATGGCGCACACCGCCTGGACAACCCGGTCAGGCTGGGTTCCGGCGCCCAGGTGCGCTCCTTCGGCGACTGGTCGCTTAACCTGACGCGGGCCTGGGGCGGCAACGCGCTGAAGCTCTCCTACGGCGGCTCCTCGCTGGGCGGCGAGCGCTGCGCCGCCTACTCGGGCAACAACGGCCAGTGCGAGGGCCTGCTGATGATCCGCGCGGAACGTCCGCTGCTGTGACGCCGGCTCAGCGCAGCTGGCTGTCCTTGCTGCCGCGCCGGTTGTAGCCGCTGAACGCCGCCTGCTCCCTGTCGTGCTCGGCCTGGCACTTCACGCACAGGCGCACGCCGGGCACCGCCTCGCGGCGGGCCTGGGGGATCGGCGCATCGCACTCCTCGCAGCGGCTCAGGCTCTCGCCCCGGGGCAACTGGCTGCGGGCGCGGGCCACCGCGTCCTCGATGCTGCTGTCGATCTGCTCCTGTACCGCATCGTCGTTGGTCCAGCCTCCGGCCATGATGACCTCCGGATAGGGGTTGGTCCTGAAGATATGGGCGCCCGCCGGCCCGAATGCAAGCGCGACGCCGGACTATGCTGGAAGGAACAGCGGAAGGAGTCCGTCGATGCCCTGCTCTCGTCTGCTCGCGGCCCTCGCGCTGGGCTGCTGTGCGCTGCTGGCCCGCGCCGAAACCCTGGTCGCCATCGACAACGCCAATCCGCCGTTCATGTACCTGCACGACGGCCAGGCCCGGGGGCTGTATCCCGCGATGCTGGAGGCGGTGTTCGCCCGCCTCGGCGAGCCCCTGAGCCTGCAGGCCATGCCCTGGAAGCGCGCCCTGCTCAAGGGCGCCGCCGGCGAGGTGGGCATCGGCGGCATCTACCGCAACACCGAGCGGCTGCGGGTCTTCGATTATTCCGCGCCGATCTACGAGGAGCGCCTGGTGCTCTACGTGCGGCGCGACCGGGCGTTCGACTTCCGCAGCATCGAGGACCTGCACGGCCGCCGGATCGGCGTGATCCGCGGCTGGAGCTACACCGACGACTTCGACCGGGCGGTGCGGGAGGGGCGCATCGACGCCCAGCCGGGCAGCTCCGACGAGGCCAACCTGCGCAAGCTGGCGTCCGGCCGGCTGGACGCCGTGGTCGTCATCGAGATGGCCGCCAGGCGGCTGCTGGAACAGGACGGGCTGGAACAACTCCAGCCGCTGCCGCGACCGCTGAGCATCAACCCCACCTACCTCGTGTTCGCCAAGCAGGCCCGGCGCCAGGACCTGCTGCTGCGCTTCGACCAGGCGCTGCGGGAGATGCGCGAGGACGGCTCGCTGCAGCGCCTGATCGACGAGGCGACCGCTATTCCTTGACGTTCATGTACTCGCGCGCCCAGACGATGTAGTCCTCGGGCTGGGTGTACTTGTGCGTCAGCTCGGTGGCGTTGAGGTCGCTGGCGGCGATCCCGCGCTGCTCGCGCAGGCAGTCGTAGGTGGCCTTGATCGCGGCAAAGTAGGCGGCGTGGCCGTCGACCACGATGCGCACGCCGAGGCTGGCCAGGCGGGCATCGTCGCGCAGCAGCGGGTTGCCGTAGCTGACCAGCATCAGCGGCACATTGAGGTTCTCGGCGATCAGCTCCAGGTGGGCGAAGTCGCGCACGCCCACCATGCAGATGGCGTCGGCGCCCGCCTCCTGGTAGGCGCGGGTGCGGTGGATCACCTCATCGACCTCCAGCACGCCGGCATGGGTGCGGGCGATGATCGACAGCGCCGGGTCCATGCGCGCCTCCAGCGCCGCGCGGATCTTGCCGACGCCCTCGGCGACGCCGATCAGGTCGGTCGACTTGCGCCCGAACTGGGCCGGCAGCAGCGTGTCCTCGAGAGTCAGGGCGGCGATCCCGGCGCGCTCCAGCTCGGTCACCGTGCGCATCACGTTGAGCGCGTTGCCGTAGCCGTGGTCGGCGTCGGCGATCACCGGCAGCCGCGCCACCCGGCCGATGCGGGAAGCCTGCTCGACGAACTCGCTGAGGGTGATCAGAGCGAAATCGGGCGCGGCCAGAACTTGTAGTGAAGCTACAGAACCGCCCAGGATGCCGACCTCGAAGCCGAGGTCGGCGGCGATCCGCGCGGACATGGGGTCGAACACCGACGCGGTGTGATAGCAGGCATTCGAGTCGAGAAGCGCGCGGAACTGCGCGCGAAGATCGTGATGTGAAGCTCTGTGCATGAAAGGCGCCACGGCTGGTTCGTCGTACTTTTGGTCGGACCAATTATGTAGCAAAACTACAAAACCAGCCAAGTACCCCGGCCCTTCTTCATGCAGGGCGCATACCGGGACACCATTCACAAGCCTGCCCACCTGTCGCTGCGGGAGCTGGATTTCTTCGATTTTATTTTGTTATGTTATTACATCTATATAGGAAAGCAGCATGAAAAAGCTCATCTACATATCGATAGTAATATCCTCCCTGGTCATGCAGGGCGCCGTGGCGCAGGAGGCCGTGCAGCTGGAGAGCGTGACCATCAGCGGCGACCGCTACGAGAGCGCCACCGGCCCCGTCGACGGCTACCGTGCCACCCGCTCGGCCACCGCCACCCGCAGCGACGTCGATATCCGCGACACGCCGCAGAGCATCGAGGTGGTGCCGGCGCAGGTGCTTGAAGACCTCAACACCACGCGCATCGACCGCGCCCTGGACTTCGCCGGCGGCGTGTCGCGGCAGAACAACTTCGGCGGCCTCACCTTCCTCAACTACAGCGTGCGCGGCTTCACCACCGGTGAGCTGTACCGCAACGGCTTCGCCATCAACCGGGGCAGCTACAGCGCGCCGGACGCCTCCGGCATCGAGCGCATCGAGGTGCTCAAGGGGCCCTCGGCCAGCCTATACGGTCGCGGCGACCCCGGCGGGCTGGTCAATATCGTCGGCAAGAAGCCCCAGGCCGAGGCGTTCAGCCGGCTCAACCTGAGCGCCGGCAGCTGGGACCGCTACCGCGCCAGCCTGGACGCCAACACCCCGCTGAGCGAGGACGGCAGCCTGCTGTCGCGGATCAACCTGGCGGTCGAGGACAACGGCAGCTTCCGCGACCACGTGGGCAACCGCCGCCAGGTGGTCACGCCTTCGCTGAGCTGGCAGCTCGACGCGGACACCCTGCTGCAGCTCGACGCCGAGTTCGCCCGCACCGAATCCGTGTTCGACCGCGGCCTGCCGGCGGTCGGCGGCGAGCTGGGCACGGTGCGCCGCTCCGCCTTCTTCGGCGAACCCAACGACGGCGACGTCCGCAACGACAACCAGACCCTGGACCTGGCCCTGGAGCGCCACCTCGACGAAGGCTGGAAGCTGCGCCTGGCCAGCCACTACACCCAGGGCCATCTGCGCGGCGACAGCTCCGAGCCGCAGCGGCTGATCGGCGACACCCTCACCCGCTTCTACCGCCAGCGCGACTTCGAGTGGAACGACAGCATCACCCAGGTCGAGCTGCACGGCAGCTTCGAGCTGGCCGGCTGGCAGCACCAGAGCCTGGTCGGCCTGGAATACGAGAACTACCGCAACAGCCAGAAGTATCCCCAGAGCGAGACCCTGGCCAGCTACGGGCTGAACATTCGCAAGCCGGTCTACGGCACGCCCAAGCCGCCGATCACCCGTCCCAACGACTTCCACGAGCGCACCGAGAGCTACGCCCTGAACCTGCAGGACCAGGTCGCCTTCACCGACCGCCTGCGCGGGCTGCTCGGCGTGCGCCTGGAACGGGTCGAGCAGCGCTCGCTGAACCGCGCCAGCGGCGTCGCCAACGAACAACGCAAGGACGTCGCCACCCCGCGCATCGGCCTGCTCTACCAGCTCGTCCCCGAGGTCGGCCTGTTCGCCAACGCCGGCACCTCGTTCAAGCCCAACGCCATCGGCAGCCGCGGCGAGGTCTACCAGCCCGAGAAGGGCCTGGGCTACGAGACCGGGCTCAAGCTGGACCTGCTCGACGGCCGCCTGGGCGGCAGCGTGGCGCTGTTCCACATCGACAAGGAGAACGTCGTCACCACCGACGCCCTCGGCGACAGCGTGGCGGCCGGCGAAGCGCGCAGCCGCGGGCTGGACCTGCAGTTCAGCGGCCAGCTGAGCGACGCCCTGCGCCTGATCGGCGCCTACGCCTACATCGACGCCGAGGTGACCAAGGGCGACGCCGCCCTCCCGGCCGGCAGCGACCTGCTCGGCATCCCCCGCCACAGCGGCAGCCTGCTGGCCGTCTACGAGTTCCAGCACGGCGCGCTGCGCGGCTCGGACATCGGCGCCGCCGTCACCCACGTCGGCGAACGCTCCGGCCAGGCCGGCAGCGACTTCCGCCTGCCGGCCTACGAGACCCTCGACCTGCTGGCCCACTACAAGGCCAGCGAGCAGGTCACCCTGGGCGTCAACCTCAACAACCTGTTCGACCGCAAGTACTACGAACGCACCTACAACAGCGTCTGGGTACTGCCCGGCGAACCCCGCAACCTCAGTTTCAGCCTGACCCTCGACCTCTGACCGAAAGGACTTCCCGATGCGTACTCCCCTCCCCCTGCTGCTCGCCGGCCTGATCCTCTGCGGACAGGCCTCCGCCCACGGTCTGTGGACCGAACAGCGCCGTGGCAACCACGAAGTGATCTACGGCCACGGCGCCGAGGACGACGCCTTCAAGGCGCACAAGGTCAGTGGCGCCTGGGCCTATGACGCCGGCGGCCGGACCATCCCGGTCGGCGTCCAGCGCCTGGACGACCACGCCCGCCTGCAGCCCCTGCGCGCGCCCGCGGTGCTGGCGGTGGCCCTGGACAACGGCGCCTGGTCGCAGAAGCCGGACAAGAGCTGGGTCAACCAGGGCCGCAGCCAGGTGCCGGACTCCACCCATTCCCTGCACACCTACAAGTACAGCCTGGCGATCCTCCAGGCCGGCGCCAGGCTGCCGCAGCTGGACAAGCTGCGCCTGGCCATCGTGCCGCAGAGCGACCCGACCGCCGTCGGCCCGGGCAAGCCGCTGCGCGTCCGAGTGCTGGCCGAGGGCAAGCCGGCCAAGGGCGTGAAGCTGATCGGCGACTACCGCGGCATGCCCCACGAGGTCAGCGCCACCACCGACGCCGAGGGCTATGCCGAGGTGAAGGTGCGCAACGAGGGCCTGAACGTGATTGCCGCCCAGCTCTACCTGCCGGTGAAGGGCGATGCGGATATCGAGGAACTGGGCCTGTTCAGCTCGCTGACCTTCCTCGGCAGCGAGCACCACGAATAACCCCTCAGAACCGCTCCGCACGCGGCAGCCAGCGCTGGCGGATGCGCTCCAGGCTGCCGTCGCGGCGCATGGCCTCCAGCTCCCGCTGCCAGCGCATGACCCGGCCAGGCGCCGTGCGCGCGGAGAAGGCGATGTAGTAGTCTGACTGCATGAACGCCATGTGCCCCTGCACCTCGTCCGGCGTCAGTCCGCCACCGGCCAGCTCCTCGCGCAGAGACAGGTCCTCGGTGGCGATCAGCTTGACCCGCCCGTGCTTGAGCATGCTCACCATCAGCCGGGGGCTCGCCACCCCGTGCAGGTTGGTGAAGCCCATGCGCTCCAGGGTCTCGTAGGTGTACCACTGCTTGGGCAGCGCCAGGGTGCCGGCGCGCCGAGCGGCCTCCAGGCTCTCGATGCGCAGGCCGCTGTCCTTCAGCGAATAGAAGCGGGTGGTGCCCTGCAGGATCGGGCCGACCCACTGGAACACCGATTCGCGCTCGGGGGTGCGCACCACCATGAACAACCCGATGTCCGGCTCGTGGCGGGCCAGGTAGTAGCCGCGCGTCCAGGGGATCAGTTCGATATGGGCATCACTGCCGGTGCGCCGGGACAGTTCGCGAACCAGATCCACCGCATAGCCGTCCGGCTCGCCATCGCGCAGGAAGCTGGTCGGCGGCGCCTCCTCGGTGTACAGGCGCAACTCGCCCACCGCCAGGCCAGGCAGCAGGGCCAGCATCAGCCAGGCGAACAACCGGGCAGGCATCGCATTCTCCGTCGGGTCCTGCGAGTCATCCTAGGACTTGCGTCTAAAGGCGTCGAGCACGACAGGCCGACCTGCGGCATGCAACGACCGGCGCACTGACATAGAATGCGCGGCCGTTTTTCCGGAGCGCATCATGAATTCCCGTCCCGCCAATGCCCTGGGCATCGACTTCGGCACCTCCAACTCCACCGTCGGCTGGTGGCGCCCGGGCGTGGAACCGCTGCTGGAACTGGAGGACGGCAAGATCACCCTGCCCTCGGTGATCTTCTTCAACACCGAGGAGCGCCGCCCGGTCTACGGCCGCCAGGCGCTGGGCGAATACCTGGAGGGCTACGAGGGACGCCTGATGCGCGCCCTCAAGAGCCTGCTCGGCTCCAAGCTGCTGAAGAGCGAGACCACCGTGCTGGGCAGCGCCCTGCCGTTCCGCGACCTGCTCGGCTTCTTCATCGGCGAGCTGAAGCGGCGCGCCGAGCGCCAGGCCGGACGCGAGTTCGAGCAGGTGGTGCTGGGTCGCCCGGTGTTCTTCGTCGACGACGACCCGCAGGCCGACGCCGAGGCCGCCAACACCCTGCTGGCGGTCGCCCACAAGCTGGGCTTCAAGGACGTCTCCTTCCAGTTCGAGCCGATCGCCGCAGCCTTCGACTACGAGCGCAGCGTGACCCGCGAGGAACTGGTGCTGATCGTCGACATCGGCGGCGGCACCTCGGACTTCTCCCTGGTGCGCCTGGCGCCGGAGCGCCGCGAGAAGGCCGAGCGCCAGGACGACATCCTGGCCACCGGCGGCGTGCACATCGGCGGCACCGACTTCGACAAGCAGCTCAGCCTGGACGGCGTCATGCCGCTGTTCGGCTATGGCAGCCGGATGAAGAGCGACGCGCTGATGCCCACCAGCCACCATCTCAACCTCGCCACCTGGCACACCATCAACGCGGTGTACGCGCAGAAGGCCCAGCTGGCGCTGAAGAACATGCGCTACGACATCGTCGATCCCACCGGCATCGACCGCCTGCTGCGCCTCACCGAGCAGCGCGCCGGCCACTGGCTGGCGATGCAGGTGGAAGAAGCGAAGATCGCCCTGACCGAGCGGGAAGCCCACCGCATCGACCTGGCGCGGATCGAGGATGGCTTAGAAGCAAACCTCGACCGGCCGCTGTTCGAGCAGGCCATCGACGAGCTGCTGGAGCGCATCCGCGCTGGCGTCGACGAACTGCTGGTCCGCGCCGGCGTGAGCCACGAGCAGGTCGACACCCTGTTCTTCACCGGCGGCTCCAGCGGCGTGCCGGCCCTGCGCCGCTGCGTCGCCGACTTGCTGCCCAACGCCCGCGTCGCTGAGGGCGACACCTTCGGCAGCATCGGCAGCGGCCTGGCCATCGAGGCCGCGCGCCGCTACGGCTGACCATCACCCATCCACCGGCCCTCAGCCATTGGTGACGGCGGTCGCTGCAAGGCGGCGGCCGTCTCGGTAAGGTGGGCCTTTCTTCCGCCGGAGACCGTCATGCGCAACGCCCTGCTTCTCGCCAGCCTGCTCGCCCTCGCCGCCTGCGACGGCGGCGCGGCCACCGCCACCACCGCCAAGCTGCAGGCCGACAAGGCACAGCAGGCCCAGCAACAGATGGAGCAGCTCAAGCAGCAGATCGATCAGGTCAACGCGCAGAACCAGCAGCGCCTGCAGCAGATGGAACAGCAGAGCGAGCCGTGAAAAGAAAAAAGCCGGCAATGCCCTAATGCTGCTCACTTATGGCTGCCCTCGTGGGAGCGGCTGGGCGGCATTCCGATTGGCCGCGAAGCTTTGCTGTCTGCCCCGTTCGCGGACAAGTCCGCTCCTACAGGGTTGGCCCAACAACTGGTCGCGTCTGATTAAACAGCATTAGGGCATTACCCAGCCTTTCCATAGGGGTGCGCGGACCACCCAGGCCGCGCGCACCGCGACCAGCCCTAGGCGGCCCGGCGCAGCAGGAACACCCCGGCCAGGGCGCAGATCGTCGCCGGCACAGCCACCGCCAGCAGCGGCGAGAAGCCGAACACCAGGCTGGACGGACCCAGCAGGTCCTGGGCGATGCGGAACACGAAGCCCACCAGCACGCCGGTGAACACCCTCTGGCCGAGGGTCACCGAGCGCAGCGGGCCAAAGATGAAGGAAATC
The DNA here is from genome assembly GCF_029840585.1 of Pseudomonas sp. GD03875. Classification (NCBI taxonomy): domain Bacteria; kingdom Pseudomonadati; phylum Pseudomonadota; class Gammaproteobacteria; order Pseudomonadales; family Pseudomonadaceae; genus Pseudomonas; species Pseudomonas sp. GD03875. The sequence goes on from NZ_JAOCCV010000007.1 coordinate 29,020, forward strand.
GCCATCAGCACCAGCGCCGCAGTCACCAGCGGCTGCAGCACCTTGGTCCAGAACGCCAGCCAGTAGGTGCCGTTGTTCAGGCCCTGCTCCGCCAGGTAGTGGATGTAGCGCCACAGGCCGGTCACCGACAGCGCCTCCGGCTCCAGCACCACGGTGCCGAGCAGCTGCGGGTTGAGTTCGATGTCCCAGCGCTCGGCGGGCGCCTCCACCACCTCGGTGCTGTTCTCGTGGAAGCGGGTGGTCTGCACGCCCTCCAGCTGCCAGTGATCGCCCTGGTACTCGGCGCGACGGGCGAAGCTGGCGGACTGCAGCCGGCGCTCGCCGTCGAACTGGTAGCGGGTCACGCCGACCAGCCTGCCGTTGGGCTGCACGGCGTTGATGTGCACGTACTCCTGGCCCTGGCGATGCCACAGGCCGTGCTTGGAACTCTGTGCCTCGCCGCCGCCCTGGGCCAGCGCGCGGTGGGCCTGGGCCTGGTTCTCGCTCCACGGCGCCAGGTATTCGCCGATCAGCACGCCGGCCAGCATCAGCACCAGCATCGGCTTCATCACCGCCCAGACGATGCGACCGACCGACACGCCGGCGGCGCGCATGATGGTCAGTTCGCTGTTGCTGGCCAGGCTGCCGAGGCCGATCAGGCAGCCGATCAGCGCCGCCATGGGCAACATCTCGTAGGCCCGCCGCGGCAGGGTCATGATCACGTAGGTCAGGGCCTGGAGGGTGCCGTAGCTGTCGCTGAGGTCGCCCAGCTCGTCGATGAAGGCGAACAGCAGGGCCAGGCCGACGATGATGCCGAGCACCGAGACGATGGCGAAGAAGACGCTGGTGCCGATGTAGCGATCGAGCTTATGCATGGGCCACCTCCTGCGTCGCGCGGCGGCTAGCCAGCCTGAGCTTCAGCGGTTGCCAGAGGAACAGACCGGCGCCGATCAGCAGGAACAGCACATGCACCCACCACAGCCCCAGCTGCATGGGGATCTTGCCCTTGTCCAGCTGGCCGCGCGCGCCGATCAGCAGCGCCAGGTAGGCCATGTACAGGAGGATCGCCGGCAGCAGCTTGAGGAAGCGGCCCTGGCGCGGGTTGACCTTGGCCAGCGGCACCGCCAGCAGGGTGACGACGAATACCAGCAACGGGATCGACAGCCGCCACTGCAGCTCGGCCTGATGCCGGGGCTGGTCGCTGCCGATCAGCTCGCGGGTGGGAATCGCTTCGCGCTCGCCGATCTCGGCGCTGACGCTGGGCTTGGGCAGCAGCACGCCGTGGGTCTCGTACTGGGTGGCGCGATAGTCGGCCTCGCCGGGGTTGCCGTCGTAGCGGTAGCCGTTCTCCAGGATCAGGTAGCGGCTGCCGTCGGGCTGGATCACCTGGCTGCCCTTCTCGGCCACCAGCACGGTGATGCCGCGCTGGCTGCCGTCCTTGGCGCTCGGCCGCTTCTCGGTGATGAACACGCCTTCCAGCTGGCCGCGATCCTCGGACAGGCCCTCGGTGTAGGTCATCCGCGAGCCGTCCTTCATGGCCTGGAAGCGGCCCGGCACCAGGGTGTCGAACTCGGTCAGGGCGTCCTGCTGGTTGAAGATGCGGGCCACCTCGGCCACGCCCTGGGGCGCCAGGCCCAGACTCAGCCAGGCGACGACCGCGGCGACGATGGCGGCCGGCGCCATGGTGTAGCCGAGCAGGCGGCGGTTGCTCATGCCGGTGGCGGACAGCACGGTCATCTCGCTGTCCAGGTACAGCCGGCCGTAGGCCAGCAGGATGCCGAGGAACAGTCCCAGCGGCAGGATCAGCTGGAGGAAGCCGGGCATGCGGTAGCCCATGATCATGAACAGTACACCCGGGTCCAGCACGCCCTGTGCGGCCTGGGCCAGGTACTTGATGAAACGCCCGCTCATGATGATCACCAGCAGCACGGCACTCACCGCGCCCAGGGTGACCAGCACCTCGCGGGACAGATAACGGAAGACGATCAAACCGGACGCTCCAGGGTTGTCAGGCTCAGGCGGCAACGCTCACACTAGCCGCTCTCGATGGCACGGCCCGCCTCGGCGGGCCTCGAAAAAATAGCGGGCATTATCCGCCGATTGGTTTAGCGTGTCACGGCGTAGCAAGGCCGATTTTATCAGGGCTGTATGCGCAGAATCGCGCCGAATTACGCCCGGCTGCGCCACCAGTGGTACAGAAAATGGTACAGGCTGGAGGCCGCCCCGGCGGGGTTATGGCTCTGACCAACACGCTCTCGTTTCATTCCCGCGCCCTGGCCTGGCCAACCCCAAACGAAAAACGCCGCCCCGAAGGGCGGCGTTTCCCAGGCGGATGAGTCAGGCAGGCAAGCCCCGCACTATGTCGGCCAGGCTGACCTGGCCCTCGGCAATCGCCTGTAGTTCGGCGTCCGGCAGGGTCGACAGCAGGCTGCTCGCGCGGCGATCCAGTTCCAGCTGAGCCATTCGCTGCCAGTCCGAGTAGCTGATGAGGTGGTCTCGGCCGGCGGGGTTGTTGCGGGTGTAGCCGCTCAGGTAATCGGCCAGGCTCTGTTCGATAGTGCTTTGCATGAGGTTCTCCTTTGCTATCACCGGGGTTCCTGCCCTGCACGGTGGGCTGCCTCTAGCGCCGCCCTGACCGACCAGACCGCCAGATCGTGAAAATCCAGGCTGTCCGAGTGGCGGGTATCCAGGGTCTCTACGCCCAGCAACTTTTCGGCGATATCCCGGAGCTGTTCTTGCGCGGCGGGGGTCAGTGCAGGCAGGGTCATGCGGGCTTCCTCAGTTCGTTTGGCTGGCACCAGTAACGCTCTGGTGTCGACGCATAGCAAGCGGTTCAGAGCCCATCAAACAGCCCGCCGAGAGCGGCGGGCGACCAGTTCATGATCACCAGTTCGCCGGTCACCTCGGCCGCACCCTGCCGCTGGTTCGTGTTGCTGTAGCGGATATCCAGGCGCTCCATGTGGAAGCCCTCGAACGCCTCTCGGATATCGGGATGATCGTTGATGCTCACCATCACCCGCCCCTTGCATCGCCGCATGAAGTCGGCCATCGCCAGGTACTGGTCGAAGGGGAAGTCCACACCGTATCCCTCGGTCTGCCAGTATGGCGGGTCCATATACAGGAAGGTGTGCGCCCTGTCGTAGCGCTCGGCGCACTCCAGCCATGGCAGGTTCTCGACGTACACCCCGGCCAGCCGCGCCCACGCCGCGGAGAGGTTCTCCTCGATGCGCATGATGTTCGGCGCCGGGCCAGTGGTGGCCGTGCCGAACGTCTGCCCAGAGACCTTGCCACCGAAGGCATGGTGCTGCAGGTAGAAGAAGCGCGCGGCCCGCTGGATATCCGTCAGCGTCTCCGGCCGCGTGATCTTCTGCCACTCGAACAACTGACGGCTGGACAGTGCCCACTTGAACTGCCGCACGAACTCCTCGACGTGGTTCTGGACCACCCGGTAGAGGCTCACCAGATCGCCGTTGATGTCGTTCAGCACCTCTACAGGCGCCGGCTGCGGCCGCTGGAAGAAAAGTGCGGCGCCACCGGCGAACACCTCGACGTAGCACTCATGCGGGGGAAACAGGGGGATCAAGCGGTCAGCGAGACGGCGCTTGCCGCCCATCCAAGGGATGATAGGGTTTGTCATTTGCAAGCCTTTTACTGGATAAATAAACAGTGCTAGGCTCCGTTCGCTTTGTGCACGAAGCGGGGGCCTTGGCTGGACTTGCAGGTGTGGTCTGCGGGTTCGGCGGGCGGCCTGGGTGTTGGCGCACCCGGAGCCGCCCGCCCCTTTAAGATTGAAACCGGAGGTGGTCGTGGACCTATGCGGCCTGGAACACAAGCGCCGAGGTGTCAGTCACTGGCTGGCCGCCTTTCGCGACGAGCACGCCTGGCGCTGGGCAGCCGAAGAGCACTACCCGCACCTTCGTGACAAGGCCAACGAGCTGCTGCAGTTCGGCGAAATTTCAACGGATGTGCGCAATCAGATCGTGCTGGTGGCGTTTGAGCGCTATCAGTTCTACGTCGGCCACCGAGATGAGGCAGAGCGAACGTTCTGCTGGCACTATGAATATGAGGTGCTGGAGGGCGATCAGCTGATCGCCACCACCGGTGGCGGAGGTCACCTGTTTGCAGTGGTCGACAACCAGTTACTGGGCTGCATTAACCATCACTACGGCCCCGAGGCCGATCTGCGGGTCACGCGCTGGGTCGATTTCACCGAAACCCATGTCGGGTTTCTGCACGGCCTCGATATTGAGAGACCGGCCGGCCCGGCATGGCGGCTGAAGCTGGCCCGTAGAAGTCCGCCACCGAAGCGGTGGGCCGAAACGCCGAACGAGGGCCTCAACTGATTGCCCATTGCCCATTGCCCAACGCGCCTAGCGGTCGGACTCGTGCTGAGCCGCCCCGGCGCCCTGCGGCCTCCATTCTTCTTCGGGCGCAGATGGAGACTGCATCAGCACAACCTCCACCGCTTGGCCATCTTTCGGGTCCGACGGCTTGATGCGCGCCAAGCGGTAGGCCGTGCGGCCACTATCGGTATGGTACGTGCTCTCGGAGCGGTGGAACTCCCACAACCCCCAGCCGCCCACTTCGCCGATCTTGCGCTCGAGCTTCAATGTCCACCCTTGCTTCAGCCTGATCACCAGCATGCGCCACCCCCTCGTTGCGAAACGGGGCATTCTACTGTCAGGCGCAATCGGTCCGCGACAAACGGCACATTGTTCCTATTGCGCAATAGGAACAATGTGCCTATATTAAGCCCATGCCAGCCACAACGGCGCGGCGAACCCAAGGAGAAACACCATGAATGCTGTAGAACTTTACGAAGCCGCCTTCGATTCTGCGAACGATTACGCCGAGCCTACAGCAGAGTACGTGCAGCAATACGCCGACGGCGCATTTGATCTGGCTGTGTCTGCTGATGCTGCGGAAAAGATCGCTGTCATCCGCCGTGGCTGGCTGGCCCTGGTAGAGTCTGGCGAGGCCGACTCAAACAAGAAGTACCACACGGTCACCGCACCCCTGGAAGAAATTGAGCTGTGAGGCCAGACGCTTCAAACCACAACCCGGACCCGCGCTACCTGCGCGGGATCTTGGAGAATGCCGGCATATCGCAGCGGCAGGCGGCGCAGCTGATCGGGATCAGCGACCGCGCCATGCGCTACTACCTGAGCGATATTGAGGCGCCGGCCTATCGGGCCGCCCCGTACCCGGTACAGTTCGCCATCGAATGCCTGGCCCAACAATAGGCCAGGCACTCACACGAACGCCGCTACAGCCCTTCCGAAACCGCGCACCAACGCGCCCCCATCGCCCACCAGGCTCAAGCCGGCCCAGGCGGACATGGCCGCATCACCTGCACGCCTCGCTCGCTGCCCGCAGCTCGGCGGCATAGCCACGCCACTGCCGGCGCTCGGCCAGCAACGCGCGAACCTTCACCTCCAGGCTGTCGGACTGCCTGAGCCCAGCAGCCGCCCAGGCCGGCGCTGGCGTCTCCGCTGTGCGACACGGGACCAGTACCGGCACCTCGACCCGAACGATACGCGGCTCAGGCTCGGCCGGCGGCTGGCCAGCGCACCCAGCCAGCGCCAGCGCGGCCAGCAGCAGGATGCACCTGCAGGTTTTCGCTGCACCTGCACTTTTTCCCAGCACCTGCACCCTCATAGCCCCAGCTCCTTGTCGATCACCGCCTCAGCAGCTGCGCAGGCGTCGCCGCCAGTCCGCTCCTGCATCAAGCGATTGGCGGCGCTGTAGTCTTGCTCGGCGTGCTGGCGGGCCTGCTGCTGGGTCGCCTGCGCGCGCTGCGCCCGATCCTGATCGGCGTCCCGTAGGCCGGCAAGCGCCTGGTTCTGCTCGATCGTCAGTTCCAGCAGGTTGGTGCGGGTCGTGCGGCAGGCGCCGAGCTTGTCGGCGTCCGCCAGCCTGGCGCTACGCTCGGTGTCCAGATCGCCCTGCAGGCCGACGACGCGCACCCCAGCTCCGACTATTCCGGCCAGCACCAGGCCGGCCAGCGCCACCCAGGCCCACACCGGCACCAGCCTCAACAGGCCGCTCACCGCACCACCTCCAGGGCGTTGGCGTAGTTCACCGCCCACTTGCGCCGGAGATCCGCGCGCTGCTTCTCGGTACCGCGGGTGAACGCACCGGGCCGCCAGTTGCGCAGGTAGCAGCGCCAGGCGCCCTCAACGTCGCCCACCTCGGGTAGCGGCGCCGGGTCGGTCCAGTACAGAAGCCGAGCCAGCGCGCAATCGAGTACGTCATGCGTCGACGGCAGGGCGTCATAGATGCCCTGGACCGTGGCCGGCACACCAAGCTCGCGGCAGACGGTGAGCACATGCGGCCGGCTCTGCGGATGCTGCAGCACACCGGCGACACCGCCGCCGAGCTCGAACTGGAAGATGCCGCGGGCCGGGCCGCACTTCCCGGGCCTGGCCGGGAGCTGGCACTGCTCGCCGTTCGGCGCCTCCTGCAGGTGGGTGGCCAGCAGCTGGACCTCGGCGGCCGGCTTGGTCATTTTCGCGGGCAGCAGCAGGAGCGCCTCGGCCAACGGGCCGAAGCGCAGTTCTCGAAGTGTCATGGTGGTACTCCAGAAATGAAAAGCCCGGCGCGGAGGCCGGGCTTGGTGGATTAAGGGTGACGCCTAAACGTCAACGTCGAGATGCGGGAGATCCGGCGCCGGGCCAGTGATCACCCCGTCCGCGATGTAAGCCCGGGTGCCGACCGACACGTCGACGCCCCGAACGGTTACGCGGGTGCCGGTGCGCAGCTCTACTTCGCTCATGCCGGCGGCAGCGTTGATGCTGCGGACGATTGCCACGGTCCGAATGCCGCCAGGCAGTAGGCCGATGAAACGCTTCCAGGGATTCACTGTGGCCATGAGTGATGCCGCTCCAGTTTCAGCTGTTGCCAGACCCGCGACGCGCCAGTGCCCTCGGCCGAGATCTCGACCGAGAGGCATAGCCCCACCCAGGGGCCGGACTCCTCCGGCACCCGACAGAGCATCCCCGGCAGGACCAGGCCGACGCCGTGGTCATCGGCGGCATGGAACAGCGGCAGACGGAAGCCCACTATCTCGATGTTGCCGCCCTTGCTCAGCTCGTGAATGCCACGCTGCTGGTTGGCCTCCTGGCCCGTCAGCCAGTCGTCGAACACATCCGGCGCAGGGTTGTCGCCAGCGGTGCCGGCGCGACGGACAAGCATGGACACGCCATGCGACGTGCCGGACGTGTAGCACGCATTCCACGCCGGCTGCGGCGTCCACTCGCCGGACAGGTCCGTCATCATCACCGGCGGAATAACCCGGCTGATCGGCGTGTCAACATCACCCCAGGCCCAGGGCGGCGCAACATAGCGCGGGCGCACCTCCAGCTCGTCAGCGGCCGGTGCCGGGCGCACGATGGCGCCCACCGTCTCGGCGATGCGGGCGATCACCTGAATGGCCGTCTGGCCCTGGTAGCTCAGCGTCCCGGCCGGGAACGTCCAGTCCGGCGGCCCCACGTTTTCGGCATCCCACAACAGGGTAAAGCCGGTGTTCAGCAGCTCAGACTCGGCGGCCTGGCGAGCAGTGATCGGCGCGCTGTTCAGCGCCGTGCGTGGCGGGGCGTAGGGCGCGCCCAACAGCTGGGTGCGCGTGGCGCCGGTGATCGTGTACGCCTCCCGCGCGAACTTGCGGTTGCGGGTGTAGCGCTCGACGAGAAACACCCAGGGGTAACCGTTGATGGTCACCTCTATCTCGCGGCCGTCATCCACGCCCGGCCGCACGAGGTCGAGCGCAGCGCGGGTGAACAGGTCACACGAGAACGACCAGCTGTAGCTGTCGGCATCGAGCGCGAGGCGCAGGTTCTGCACCTCAACAGGGGTGCGCGACGGCAGCACCACGACGTTGACGATGTTGGCGATCATGTACGTGTCCAGAATGGTTGGATCAGCGGGCGGCTCGGGCAGCGGCTTCACCGGCCCGGGATAGTCGATGTAGGGCAGCTCGGTCAGCTCGCCATCGGTGGGCGTGGCCCTTCCCCACGGCAGCCAGGCCGCACGCTGCAGCCGGCGGGCGCTCTGCCAGCGGACAGCGCCGGGCCGCATGTCGGTCGGCTGGATGCGCGGTCGCTCTGGCTCATAGCGGAAGTCGAAGTAGACAGCCGGCGACGTGGGCGGGAAGTACGCCCGCCCGCCGAACGAGAACACCAGCGGGCCGGTGCCGGGGATGTAGAGGCTGTCCTGCAGGGCGGTCGCGGCGTTGTAGCGTGGCCCGAACTCGTTGACACGGCGATGGCCGGCCAGCACCCGCGCGTCCTTGCGCGCCGGCTTCGGGTTGTAGATCACGCTCAGCACCAGGTCGCGCGGCTGGATCGACCTGTCCCAGCCGGCCCACGCCGACAGATCGCACGCCGGAACCCAGCCCCAGGGCATCGAGCGCAGATCCGCGCCCAGCGCCTGCGCGATCTCCCACGCAAGCGACGATGCCCGGTCCCGCGCCGGCACCGCAGACCAGGGCGCCCGGGTTATCGAGCGATCAGCCGGCGCGGCGATGCTCCAGCCGCCGCCGCGCCGAACGTCCCGCCGCCCGGTCGCCGACCACGACAGCGCATCCTGGCGCCGATCAGCAGGTGCAGCACGCCGCCAGCTGCCACCCAGCCGGAGAGAGAGCATTGCCATGTCACACCTCGACGGGGATGGGGCCAACGGCCAGCGGCTGGTAGTACCGCCGCGCGACAGCGCGGGCCGTGCCGAGCGGGCGTGATGGGTTGTCGCCCTCCGCGGGCCACCAGTCGGGCTCGGTGGCCGGCAGCACGCCGGGCTCGGTGATCTCATAGACCCAACCCGCGAACGTGGTAGGCCGGATGCGCTGCCCCAGGATGACCGCCAAGAGCGGCACGAAGGTACTACCCCAAGCGTCCAGCCCAACCGCGTACACGTCGCCGCCTACCACCCGCACGTCGATCTCGCCCGACCCGCCTGGCGTAGGGCCGTGGCCGGCCACGCGCCACTCGCCGTCAACGGGCCGCTCAAGCACCACGATCTCCCGATCAGCCGGCACTCGCTCGACGCGCACAATGCCGGTCACCTGGGCGGGAGACCCGGGCGCCGCGCCCTCTCCGCTGGCGATGTTGAATGTGATCAACCCCTCGGACAACGCCAGGTAGGCGGCCCGAACCCGACGAGGCGGACTGTCGTCATGCCCGATAACCAGCCACTCGCCCTGGGCCAGCTGAGTTGCCAGGTCCAGGGCGAGCGGCCGGGAGAACTCTCCCAGCTCGGCCTCGAACACTAGGTCCAGTTTGTCGAACGTACCGAGGCCGCGGTAGAAGCGAAGCTCCTTTCTAGGAGCTGTCACCTCCCCGTCTCGGAGCATGCGGAACTGCACGACAATCAGGGGAGGCACCGCATACCCCGGCACCGGCCGGACATAGGGCGGCACGATAGCTGTCATTACCAGAACTCCGGGTTGTCAGTGACCAGAAACAATGTGCCGTTTCCCGAATACCTGGGCGCTATCACGTAGTTGAAGCCATCGCCGAGGTCGATGGGGGTGTGAGCGGTCCGAGACATTAACGGCCCCGGATAACCGAGCATCTGCGCCCCAACACTGCAACTCGATAGTCCGATGCGAGGCTCCATGCACACGCCGCGCAATCGAGACACCGCGCCGCCACTGGTCCAGAGCATCGGCACCAGGCGCGCGTCGGGAATCACGGCGGTATGGCCGGTGGCGATCAGGTCGACACTATGCATTCCAGGGAATGCAAAGTTCAGCGCCCCTGAGTCAACCAGCAGCCCTGTCGCCGGATCTCTCAATGCCGTGAAACCGGTGGAAAACCGCTGAGCCACAGCCGTGATCCCGGTGTTCGTTGTGTTATCGCCGCCGCAGGCAATGAAGTTTCCGGCCGCATCCTCGCCCACATACACCGTGGCCTGCGCGTACACGGAGCCGTTGCTACCGACCAGTTCCTGCTCTGACGAGCTGCCCGTGCCCGTTTTCCCGAGAACGAACGTGTTGGCGTCGGCCACAACGAACCAGCTGGAGTTGCCGGTAGCGTATGCAAAAAACCGGGCCATGAATTTATGAGGGATTGTCGAGCCTGTTGCGACCCCAGATTTTGCCCCCGCCCCCTGAATCAACCCCGCCGATACGCCGGTGTAGGTTTCCGCCACCGAGATCGTAACCACCGTGGTCGAGTGCGATAAACAGACATAACCGGAATGACTGCCGTTACGCAGCACCAGATAGCTGGCACCCTCCGCGATCAGTTCCCAACCGGCAGGGGGCTGCACACCATAGCCAGACACTAGGCAGCCCTTCAGCACTGCCACGAGGCTGATCCAGTGCGCGTCGGTGTTGCCCGTGGAAAATGTCAGCGCAGGGCTGCTTGGCTGGTCACGATGATAAAGGCGCGCCGTCATCAGTCTGCATCCCCCCTGACCTGTAGCTCGAATCGGTCGTCATCGACGGTCCCCTGCCCGGCCAGCACCGTGCGCACCACCCACATGGCCCCAAGGGCGCTGTCGGTGTTGAAACGCACTGCGTTTGCCGCAGCCCAGCCACTCCCCCACCCTTCCTTGCGGATCGTGAAATAGGGCTGGCCGGTCAGCGCGTTGATGGGCGAACAGTCCGTCGAGGTGTTGCCGGTCGAGATCACGCCCAGCTTTTCCTCCACCACGTTGAACGCTGTGGACGACGTGAACACCAGCGCCCACTTGCCGTCGATGCCGCCGGCGTTGGTGATGATCTGCGGATAGCTCAGGCTGTTGTATTGCGCTGTCGTTGTGTTGCCGATTGGGGCATCGGTCCAGTTGGGCGCGCCCTGGCTCCACGTCTGCTGGGTGAACCATGTGTGGATGCGGCTCTGCAGGTCACCCCACGCGATAGCACCCGATACATGCGCGTCGGCCGGCATGTCCCACGGCAGCGGCGAGCTGATGCCGATCTCGCCGGTGATCTGCACCTCGGTGCAGAGCGTCATGTGCTCTACCCGGTCGCGGACGATCAGCGGCAGTTCCAGCGGATTGCCCTCGGCGTCCTGCAGGACCAGCGGATTGCCCCACGTCAGTGCGCCGGCCTCCCGATCAGCGGAGAACGACGACGCCCGCAGCTCCCGGCCGTTGCCGTCAAAAACGGCGATCTCGGCCTGGTGCTGGCGGGCCAGCGTGAGCGTGCCGCCCGGCGCCGGCGACGGGACCAGGGTCTCGGCCGTGTGATGGATCACCAGCACGTCGCCGTCGCGGTAGATCGGCACCCGACCATCTGCGGGCAGCCGCACCGGGTCGAGGCCGAGCAGACCGGCATCGAGCGGGAGGCGCGTCTGCACCACGGCGTTGTAGCGGGTCAGCAGCGGTATCACCGGTACGTCGCTCTCGCCCGACTCGTCATCCGGGTCAGTGGTGAAGCGCAGCCGGACAATGCCGGTTGCCGCGTCCACGCGACCGTGAATGATGCCGGACGAGAAGTGGCCGTTGGCGTCGGACGTGGCGGTCACGATTGCGGCTGTGTCGGTGCGCACAGCTGTGATCTGCATGCTGGCCGCGCGCAGGGGCGCGCCCGCCGTACGGAACACCGCCTGCGCGACGCTGTAGCCGGTGACGGAGGTCAGGCACGCCTGGATCGACACGGCGCCGGCGATGTTGCCCGCATAGCTGTTCAGCGTCACGGCACGGCCGGCGTAGTCCACCACGCCCACAGCCGTGCCCGCGTTGGTTGCGGTGTTCACGCCCTTGTAGAGCATGCCGCTACGGTCGGTGTAGGTCTCCCCGTTCCACACGAACAACAGCGACCCCGGAATGATCGCCCCCGGCAGGTTCGGCAGCAGCTCGATGGTGAGCTGCGGCGCGGTAGTGCTGGACGACCTGGCCTCAGATGTGACGGCAGCAGCCATGCCGCGCACGGTCAGCGTGCCGCCGAACGACTCGCGCGGCTGGATCACGGTTTTCACCATAACCATCTTGGTCTGCCCCCAAATGCCGTCCGGCTTTTTCTGGTAGTTGTACTCGGTGTAGTCGTACAGACGCGCAACCTGCAGCGCACAGGAGCCGGTGGCGTAGTCGATGCTGCCGACCACCGCACCGTTCGCGCCGATCCACCCGCCGTTGCCGTCATCCTGCACAGCCCAGGTCATGTCCACGGTGCCGTCGTAGGTCGGCAACGCAGCGCCGGCCGGGATCGCCTGCCGCCGGCTGGTCAGCCATTCGACCCGCTGGCTGCCCGGCGTGAGCGGCGCCCCCGGAATCGTGAAAATCGTCATGCCGCCGCCATCGCTGGAGACGTGCAGCGCCCCGCCCACGGCGCCGCCCGGGTCACCGACCTGGTAGGCGTAGTCGATCACGCCCACGGGGGTGGCGCTGAGCTGCATCACAATCTCGCCGGTGACGTAGCTGATCGTGCCCGTGCCGCCGCTGCCGCTGAGCAGGCCGCCGCCGTTATCGCTCAGTGTGCGCGCGCCGCCGGCGGTGGTGAACGTCACCACGACGCTGCCCGGCATCAGGTCCGGGTCCGGCAGGGTATGACGCACGTCGACGCGAGGCACCACCGAGGTGCCGGCATGGCTCTTGATGTCGCCATCCGCGCTGCTGATGTAGCTGTACACCAACGCCGTGTTCACGTCCGGCAGAGCGTTCAGCGTGATGCTGACGGAGCCAGTGGTGAAATCCACGGTGCCGGCGCCCTCGCCCTGGAGCAGCCCGTCGCCCAGGTCGCGCAGCTCATACCAGCGGCCGAGCGCCATGTAACTGACGGACAGAGTGCCCGGGCGCGGCAGCGCATCGGATAGCGACAGGGTGTAGACGTAGCCCCGCGACGCCAGCGTGATCTCGATACCGTCCGTGATCGCCTCGCCGAGCGCAACCGCGCCCGGCCGGTAGATAGCACTCGCGCTGCCGGTCCAGGCGCTGCCGGAGCGGGTCAGGGTGATCTCGCCGGTCTGGTAGTCCACGGTGCCGGCGCTGATCCAGTTAGCGCCGCTGACGTGGCGCAGGCCGCCCCGGCTGTTGTCAGCGAACGTGCCGCCGTTGGCGGTGATCGACAGCGTGCCCGGCGCGCAGCCGGTGGTCAGGAAGGTGCGGCTCTCGCCGACCTGGCTGCCGGCGGCTACCGTCAGCGAGATCGCACGATTCCCACCGGCGGCGATGTAGGACGGGCGCTGATAGCCCGCCAGCTGGTCGACCAGCGCGCTCTCTTTCGTGGTGCTCGGCACGAGCTGGCTGTATACCGACTCAAGCGGCAGGGCCAGCGCGCCGGCCGACACAGCGGCGGCCAGCTTGCTGATGCCGTAGTAGCGCGCCGCATCGGCCACCTGGGTGCTCAGCACGCGCGACTTGTTCTTGCCGTCGATGGATTGCGGCGTGGTGCCGGACGGGTGGACCTGGCCACCGGGGAACTCGTAGAGCAGCGGCGCGCTGATCGACATGTCGAGGCGACGGCGCAGGAACGTCGTGAACGAGCCGTTGCCGTAGTCGTAGACGAACGACTCCAGGCGCTGATCGACTGCGGTCAGGCGCACGTACTGCGCCTGGGTTGCGGTCAACAGGCGGAACACTTGCCCGACCTCGGGCACCTGCTGCTCCTCACGCTGCACACAGGCGATAGCGCGCTGGCCGGCCAGCTGTGTGCCCAGCAGCTCGAACGGCGCAGCGGTCGCAGCCGCCACATAGCTCTCGATGGCGTCGCGCGCATCGAGGCGCACATCGGTAGAACTGCCGGTGTTGAACAGCAGGACGCTGACGCGAGGATCTGCCGGACCCTGGCTGACGATTGCATGGGCGCCAAGGTACGCATCGGCGTTCTGAGTGACGGGGCCGGCGAACAGCTTGCGCAGGTTGATGCGGCCGGTGGTGCGGTCAAGCCGGGAGATGTCCGGGAAGACGTTGTTCACTTCGCCGGACACAACAGCGGCACCGGTGGCACGGCCGCCGCCGTCGTCCTCGTCGGTCAGGCGCTGGGACTTGAGCAACTTGATGTCGGTGGTGCTGATGGCCATAGAAACTCCGGGCACAAAAAAGCCCGCTCAAGGCGGGCTCGGGGTGGCGATGGTGGATCGGTCAGACGGCGGGGTAGTCCCAGCGGATCAGCTGGGCGCGATCACCGAAGAGCTGCATTCGTGCAAGCGCCTCGGCGATGGTCTCGGCTGAGCTGTCGTCAACCGGCGCGGACAGTTCCTTGGCGGTCAACTTTCGCGCGTCCTCGGGGCGCCACTTGCCAGGGGTCTCGACGACATCCATCACTGCCGCGGCGTCAGCAGGGCGTGCAGCCGCGACGATGTTCTGGCCGAGCGCATACGCAATCAGGGTCATGTTCAATCCTCAGGCGCCGGCGGCGCTGGTGGTGCAACGGTGATGAGGCGCAGGGTGAGCGTGAACAGGTCGTCAGGCTGGTACACCACGCCGCGGAACAGCGGCACGGCCTCAACCGGCGCGCCGGCCGTTCTGTTCCATGTGACGTGGTGCTGCTCGCCGGTCTGCAGGGTCAGCGGCATGACGATGCCGGGCTGATCCCGCAGTGCCTCCAGTTGCTGCACGGTGTCGAGCGTGAACCAGGCGCCGTCGTTGCTGGCCAGGGTGATTGGGCGCCCGTACAGCTTGACGCCCTCCTGAATGATCAGAGCCCCAGTGAGCGAGCGGTCCTGGTTCTGCTCCACCGGGTCCCAGGTGAATTGCTCGACCCACTCCATCTGGTCGCCGCACAGCGCCGGGTCGCCGGCAAGGTTGATGCCGGCGAGGGTCAGCGGATACATCATCACAGGCTCCTCCCTGCTGCATCCTCGAGGATGCCGAGCAGTGCGGTTTCGTCGGCGTCGCTCTGGACCGCTACCTCGACCGCGCGGCCGCGGGACTCGAGGCGCACGATCCGGTCCGGCTGTTGCCGGGGAGCCGGCCCGGAAGCGGCGGGTTGCTTGCTCGCCTCCATGCGCTTCTCCTGCTCCTCCCGCTGCCGCTGTTGAGCCGTTGCGGCCTCGACTTCGCGCAGCAAGCTGATGGCGCGCTTGGCGTTGGCGACGGCCTTTTCATCGCCGCCGGCCTGGGCCTCCACAAGCTGCGCCTGCATATCCCGCATGCGAGCTGCAAAGCGGCGCCGCTCGATGTCTTCGGTTCTCCCTTCCAGGCCGTCCAGCTCGTCCCGCAGCCCTTCCAGCGTGCTGCGGGTGGACTCGCCCATTTGCTGCATGCGCTGGTTCGCCGCCGCGATGGCCGACTCCAGGCTGCTCAGGTCGGCGTCATCGAGCAGCCCCATCGCCCGCCGCGCGCCCTGAGCCCGGCTTACGAATTGCTGCGCGCTGATCGCGCCGCGCTCGTAGTCGCCCATCAGCGATTGCAGCGAGTGCTTCTGCCCCAGGAACGCCTGCTGGGTCTGCAGGCTGGCGGCCTGGGTTTCCAGCATCCAGCGGCCCAGGGTGGACTGCATCGGCTGCCCCAGCGCGGCACGCACCTCGGCCAGTTGCTGAGTGACCTGCGCCAGGCTGCGGGCCGTGGCGTCTAAGCCGCTGGTGTCGATGCTCGGCGCCGCGGTGCTGATCCCACGCAGCGCATCGAACGCCTCCAGCGCAGCGCGGCTCAGGTTGCCCGCGCCCTCCCGGGCACGGCTCAGCACGCCGGTAAAGAACTCCCCCATGGCGCCCATGTCCCGCTTGGCGTCACTGCTTTCCTTGCGACGCCGCTGCATTGCCTCGTCGCCCGCCTGGCGCTCGGCTTCCATGCGCTTGCCGCTCTCGCGGCGCAGCTGCTCGCTGGTGACGATGGCCTCCTTGTCGGCCTCGTTCTTGGTCTTCTGAGCCTTGGCGCCGTCGGTGACCGCGCTCTTCAGTTCCTTCTGTCGGGCGTTCAGCTTCGCCAGCTCGGCGTTGTATTCCGACGAGCCGATCTTCCCATCGCTGTACAACTTGCGCAGCGCAGCCCGGATGTTGTTGATGTCAACATCCGTCTTGGCGCTGCTGATCGCGGCCTGCACCGAGGCGAGGTCGCCCAGCTTCTCCTCAAGGTCGGAAACCAGATTGGCCGCACCGGCTGCAGCACCGCCAAGCTCTTTCATGCGCGAGTTCAACACACCCGTAGCCTGGGCGTATTCTTCCTGGCTGAGCTTGCCGGACTGGTAGGCGGCGAGCAGCGCGGCGCGCAGCCCCTCCAACTGCTGAACAGTTTTGGCGGTGTTGATCAGATCAAGGGCGGACGCCATGCTGGCGATTGCCTGCTGCCCCTCGATTGTCGTGCGTAGGGTTTCGGCGCGTAGAGCCTCGCTCTTATCGAGGGCATCGTTGACGGCCTGGTCCCAGCTCGCAGCAGTGGCGGCAGCAGCATCCTCGGCGGCCTTGGCTTGCTGGTCTCCGCTATCCGCTACCTTCTCCCCCATGACATCCCAGGCATCGCCAATGTCAGCGACATCCTGCTTGGCCTGCTCGGAGAACGCGTCATAGAGCCCGGTCAGCACGGCCATGGCAGACTGAGATTTCTCCACAAGGCGCTGCCCGCCCATGCTGTCTGGCAGAACCCGACCCAGTTCCTCCGCGACAGAAACGATCTGCGCGGCACCAGCGATAAAGCTTGCAGCCACCTGGCTCAGACCGCCGGTGATGACGTTACCCATGGTGCGGAATGGAGCCCAAAAAGCCTCTAGCCGCAGCTTCGCGTCGTCCAGCTTCTGGCCAAAGCTATTCAGCCACTTGGCAGTGTCATCAGTTAGCTTCTCGAAATCGACCTTGAGCAGTTCGGCGGCAAATTCCTTGGCTTTCTCGCCGCCCTGCTTAAAGGCGTTGCTTAGGGCAGTGGCCAGCTTATCCAGCCGACCGTCTTTGTCCATTCGGTCGATATAGTCGGCCACGCCCTTGAGTTGCTGCTTGGCGTAGTCCAGCGCGCCGCTCTTCGCGATGCGGTTGAGGAAATCGCTCCAAGTATCGGACAGGGTGCTTACCAGACCGGTCAGCGTACCCATCCCCTCGGCTGCGGCGCCCTGGGCGCTCTGCCCCATCTCCTTGATCAGCGCCGCGATCACGTCACGGCCGAGGCGCCCCTTGGTGGCCAGCTCCTGCAGGGTGGCAGCGTTCTTGCCGGTGATCTTCTCCAGCATTGTCCACACAGGCACACCGCGCTCGACGAGCTGCAGGACCTCCTCGGTCTGCAGCTTCTGCTTGGCGTAGGCCTGGCCGAGCGCCGAAGCGATGCCCTGCAGGCGCTCCATGCCGCCGCCCAGCTGCTCGTTCTTGTCGACGACGGCCTGCAGGCTGCCGTCCATAGGGTCCAGCCCGTAGGACTTCAGCAAGGCGAATGCCTCGGACACTTCAGCCAGCTCAAGCGGTGTATCC
Source organism: Pseudomonas sp. GD03875 (assembly GCF_029840585.1). NCBI lineage: Bacteria > Pseudomonadati > Pseudomonadota > Gammaproteobacteria > Pseudomonadales > Pseudomonadaceae > Pseudomonas > Pseudomonas sp. GD03875. The sequence continues at coordinate 46,272 of NZ_JAOCCV010000007.1, forward strand.
CTGGCGAAGGTCTTGATCCAGGCGGTCGCGCGCTCGCCCTCGGCGACGCTACCCATCAGGGACGCCATCCGCTTGTCCAGCAGCTCGAACTGGTCGCCGGCGCCCAGCATCGAGTTGATGCCGTCCCGAACCAGATTCAGCCCTTTCTGAACGAGACCGAACGCGGCATTCAGCGAGACATAGGCGGCTGCATAGCCAAGGACCTGGCGAGCACCGCGCGCCATCCCTTCACGCACAGCTGCGAGGCGCGACGCGTGCTCGGCGGCGGCGCGGCTGGCGGCGGCAAGATCGCGCCGAGCCTCCTGCAATACCTGATTGTTGTCCCGCACCGCGGTGCGGGCACGATCCACCTCGGCAGCGAGCCGGCGCTGCTCATCGCTCAGGTTATGCACGTCGATGCCGGCGCCATGAGCGGCGCGCTCAGCCTCTGTAAGCTGAGCCTCCAGGGTATTGAGGGTGCGGCGCGCCCGGCTCGCCTCCCGCTCGGCATCCCTGAGAGACTGCTGCAGGCCGGCGGCGGCAGGGTTCGCGCTCAGCGCATCCCGCAGGTCGACAACCTGGCGCTCGGCCTGATCGAGGCTGCGCTGGGCCAAGCCCACGTCCCGACGTACACGCTCCAGCGCCAGCCCCAGCCCTTGGGCTGACTTGGCGCTGTCAAGGGCTTCACCCAGGCGGGTGGCCTCCTGACTCAGTTCCTCAACTGCATCAGTGGCCTTCTTCACCTCTGGCGACATCTCGTCGCGGCCGCGCAGGATGAACTGGATCAGACGATCCTTAATGGCCATGCACTTTTCTCCGGGCACAAAAAACCCGCCGAAGCGGGTTTGTAGATTTCGTGGGGTGCTAGCCGGGGCCTAGCTCCCGGCGGGCGCGCGGCGAATCTATGGGGATAAGCCCCGGCGTGTGACACTTGTGGCAAGCCTTTGTAGACGCGGAATGGCGCCAGATGCTGTAAATGATCCCAGGTACAAGGAAGCACAACCACAACACCAACTCGATCAAGATCGAACCAGGCACATGCCGAACTCCGTCTCCGGTCTGTCCGCAGGCCGGGCAGTAGAAGCCGCCTGTCGCTCGCGATGCGCGGCTAGCAGCCAAAGCCTCGCGCGCACCCGCAACGCCCCTCTTCAGCCTTTCCGTGGCCGGCGAAACGGCGGCCGCAGTTGATCGCACCACGCCATCAGCTTTCGCCACCGCACCAGTGACAGTGGCGGACTCCTTTCGCAGCTTCAGCGCAAGTGCCTTCTCGTAGAACACTCCACAGGCTGGGCATTTGGGCGGATCGCCGAACGAAGACAGCGGGGCCGCATGATCACAACGTGGGCATTGCATGGGGTTCCCTCCCGGGGGTTATTTCAGGAGGAATGTAGCCTATGGCCTTCCTTGGCGGCCATCCCTGGCCAGTACCGTTACGCCGCCTTGTCGGCCTCGCGGCGGGTGTAGAACTGCGACAGCGGGTCGCTCGGCGTGGAGACGCGGGTGTAGTCCTGCAGCAGCTCGAAGGTCACGTTGTGGGCGACGTAATCGGCACCGCTCAGGCTGATCTCTGCGACATCGTCGAAGCGAACACGGTGCAGGGTGTAGTCGTACACCTGGCCGTCCTGGGCGTCGTTGAGGCCCGCGAAGTGCAGGCTCTGCTCGGTCGGCGCCGCCAGCAGAATCTCGGAGACGGTGGCCTTGACTCGCCCGTAGCTCGCAACAATGCCGCGCTCGCCAATGCTCGAGCCTTTCGGGAGCTGAATACCATAGGGGGTGATGATGTAGTCCACGCCCGCCTCGGCGGGCGCGCCCGCGCCCACGGTGATGGTGAATGCATCATCGGCCACGAAGGCCGAACTACCCGCGGTAACGGTGAACGAGAGGCCGGCGGCGCTGAACAGGGCGCCGACGGTGCCGGAACCAAGGTTGGCCGAGGCGGGACCGGTGACAGTGAATGCAGTGGCGCTAGTGAACTCCAGTTCGTAGGCGCCGGATGCCGCACCGTTGACGACAACAGTACCCACCGTGCCGTCGCCGGCGTTGCCAGAGGCGGCGGTGGCGGTGGCTGTCGCCGGTGGAACCAGTACCGTGACGGGCTCCTTGGTGTCCACCAGGTTGTTGAACACGATCAGTTCGTTATCCAGGCCGCCGGTAGGGTGGGCTTCGCCGGTTACCGCCCCGGCCGGGACGCCGACGTTCACCGCCCGCACGGTGAGCGCGAGCTGCGCCGGACCGCTGTCGTACAGGGTGAAGCTGCCGGTGATGCCGGTGATCTGAGATTTGGCGTTGTTGTTGCCGATGCCGGTGCGAAAGTTGCGCAGGGACTTTTTCTCGGAGGCGTGCTGAATCTTCAACTCGGTGGAGTTGCCGATCTCAACATGGCCGCGCTGCGACTGCCAGGGCTTGGAACTGGTCACGCCGAAGCCGATCAGGGAGCGATCAGGTGCGTGGATCATGAGGTTCTCCTAGATAGAAATCCGCTCAGGCGAGCGGCTGGGTGTAGGTGACTTGAAGGGGCATGACGTAGGCGGCCCATCGGCCGCCCGGGGTGGGGTATGTGGGGGTCTGCTGCAGGAAGCTGACGGCACTGATTCCGCCAACCTGCAGCCCGGCTTTCGGGCCGGCCGTAGCCGCCTTCACGGCAACTCGCATTGCGCGCAGCCCAGGGGCATACAGCCGCTTTCGGCTGACCAGCACTATGTTGAACACCGCCTGCTCCGGCAGGCTGTTGAGCATGCGCGGGTGGCCATTCAGCACTTCGTCCGTGGGGCCGGGCTGGAGGACGATGAATTCCTCCGGGAGGTCTTCATCCTCTGCGTCGAAGATGGCCCGCACGTCGCCTTCCTCTACTGAAGCAATCGGCGACAGAATGCTCTGCAGCGCGACGATGATTTCGCTCTGTATGTCTCGAACGGCCATGGTCATGGCACCACGTAGAAGGTGATCAGGTCGCCGTCGTCATCGGCAATGCCGTCGATGTGCCAGCGCTTGGCGTCCATGAGGAACGATCCCTTGAGGTCGAGCGGTTGCAATAGGCGCTTCTGCACACAGTGCGTCCGCATCCTGTCTACGCCGCCGCTCAGATCGTCCACCCGCTCAACGGCGAGTTCGACGATGACCGGCACCTCGTCGCGCAGCACCGCTCCCGTGCGGGATAGGTACTGCGCTACACCATCGCTCAGGCTGTCCATGACCATGTCATCCATGTCGTCGACAAGGTCGCTGAAGCCGCCCATGGTCAGATGGTCAGCTCGATGACAGACAGCGGGCGAGTGCACAGGTGCAGTGGGTTGGACTGCGCCTCGCCTTCCACGCCCTTGTCGAAGCGCATGCGCTCCAGCTTGGAGTAGTACGGCAGGCCCTCGGTGTTGGCGGTTTCCATGTAGTCCGCCGGGGCGAACGCGGTGATGAACAGCTCCGGGACGCCCTCCGGCACTACGTAGGCGCTGGTGTCGTTCACGAACGGCTTGTCGCCGTGCTTGCCGCGATAGCGCTCCCAGTAGATACCGCCGAACTCGAAGCCCTGGCGCCGGTCACCGCGCAGGAACGCGGCAGCCTCCCAGTTCTTGTAGGTGTCGCGCACCGAGGCCTGGGATATGAATTTTTCCCAGTACACCTTTCCGCAGTAGGCGTGCGCACCAGTGCTGGTGACAGAGCCGAGGGCGTCTTCCTGGCGGTCGAGCACCTCAATGCACTTCACGCTCACATCGGTATCGGGGTTATTCAGCTCCATGCTGAATGCCTTCGGGCGCTTGATATCGAAGCGCTGGAAGATATCGATCAGCACGCTCTCGCCGTCGGCGTCGAGCACCAAGCCCTTGATCGCGCCGATGCGCTGGAACTCGTGGGTCAGATCGATCTGCCGGCGGCATTTCTCCAGGCGGCGCGCCACCACGGATTGAGCGCTCTGCAGTTCGGTGCGGGAACCCACTGCGCGGATGTTCTGGATTTCGTCGGCCAGAATCTGGAACACCTGCGGCAGGTGCACGGTGTTGAACGGGATCAGCGAACGCTTATCGGCGATCACGATCTGGCCAGGGGCGCCGCGCGGCTTGGCCTCGACCAGCTGCAGGGTCATGCCGTCCTTTTCGATCTGCACGACGGTGCTGCTGACGCCGCGCTCCTCGAACAGGTTGGCCGCGGCGATCTGGCCGGGCACGACGTGGTCTTCGTTGATGACGCCGAGTAGGGCGTCGACAGTGAACGCCTCGTCCTCGAAGATGGTGATTTCAGCCATTTTGAGACTCCTGAAATGCGAAGCCCCGCAAGGGCGGGGCTTCTGAGATAGGGGGGAAGTGGTGGAGGTCAGGGGCGGACGATGATGCCCTTCGCCAACAGGTCGGCCTGGCCGTTGGCGTCCAAGCCAGTCAGCAGGCGCTCGATGACCTCGGCGTCACGCATCACGCCGGTGGCGCGCACGTCGGTCTCGGTGGCATCCACCGGCGCATAGAGAATGCCGCTGGCGGCGCGGCGGCCGTCGTCGGTGCCGTCGTCGTCATAGGCGGTGTACTCGCCCAGGCTGGCCTTCACGTTGAGGGTGAAGCTGTCGTCGACGGCGAAGTCGGTAGCGCCATCGCTGAGCGTGAAGGTCAGGCCGCCGCCGCTGAACGGCTGGCCGACCTGGCCCTCGCCCAACGGGTAGCCGGTGGGGTCGAGCAGTTCGAACTTGCCGCCGTTGGCTGCCGCCTCGGTGATGGTCAGGATGTAGTTGCCGCTGATGGCCGCGCTGGTGACGGTCACCGAGCCGATGGTGCCATTGCCGGTGTTGCCGGCGGCGGCGGTCGGGGTGAGCGCGTTGGCAGCGGTGATGAGAGCGATCAGGGTGCCGGCGGCGAGCCGGCCGGAGCCGGCGCTGATGACGACGTCCTCACGACTGCGGGAGCCGTTGGCTTCCGAGTAGAGGAACTCGCCGGCGTGGACGCCTTCGGTCTTGATGGTCATGCGTGGGTTCCTCCTTTCGAGGCTTGGTTACGGCGCTTCGAGTACACGTCACTCGGCACCGGCGGTTGGTAAACGGTGTTCTGCGGCAGGTCGTCGACCGGCGGACGGTTGTCGATCTCGACCTTGCCGCTGCTGGCCGCCAGCTTGTCCCACAGCTGCAGGCGAGCTGCGTCGGCAGTCACGCCGGCCTCGATCAGGCCAGGTGCCTCGCTGGGCAGCTTGGCCAGTACACAGGCGGCATGGATGGCCTTCGCTCGGGTGAGTTCGGCCTGCACTGCCTCGGCGCTCTTGAGGCCGCTGGCCTTGATGAGCGCCGGCAGGCATGCCGACAAGCCGGCAGCAGCGCAGTCGGTAGCGAGCTGCGCGGCCAGGGCGGCGGCCTCGGGAGCCAGCGGGACCGGCTCAGGTGCAGGCGGCTCCGGTTCCGGCTCGGGGTCGGCGGTGGCGAGCAGCTGGCGAGCGGCCTCCGGCACATTGCGATAACGGTTGAGGATCTTGCCCAGGGCGGCGTTGCTGGCGAGGGGCTGGCCAGCGCCCAGGACCTCGTCGACAAAGCCGTGGGCCTTCGCTTCGGCCGGCGTGAGCCAGGTTTCTTCGTCAATCATCCGGCTCAGCTCGGCCTCGTCGATGTTCAGGGCGCGGTGCTGGTAGCTGGCAATGATTCCCTCTCGGGCCTTGTCCATCATGTCGGCCATCTTGCGCAGTTCTTCGCTGCCGCCTGCCATCCACGTCCAGGGGTTGTGGATCATCATCAGGGCGTTGTCGGCCATCTCGACGCGGTGAGCCCCGCAGGCCGCCACGCTGCCGGCGCTGAAACAAGCGCCGTCGATGCGCGCCGTGCAGCGTTCGCCGAGCGCGCGCAGGGTGTTGTGGATGGCGATGCCGTCGAAGAGGTCGCCGCCGATGGTGTCGAAACGAACGAGCACCTTCGATACGCCGTCATCCTGGGCCTGCAGGTCGCGGATGAAGTCCCCCGAGGTGACACCCCAGAAGCCGATCTCGCCGTAGATGAAGACCTCGATGGTCTTGGACTCGCCTTCGCCCAGGTCACGAATGCTGTACCAGTGCTCGGCCTGCAGGTCGGGGGTGCCGCCAGCCTTGTTGAAGATGCGGGGCTCGGCGGTGAACGCGCAGGCCGGGGCCGCCAGGGCGATGGACAGCGCCAGCGCCAGGTGCTTGTGCTTGATCATTGTTCGTCCTCTTTGCCGCCTGTGCCGAGGGCGGTGTCGGTGGTGTAGTTGAGCCCGAGCCGCTCGGCCCGGGCGTTGTCGTCGGCGTTCTCTTGATCGATCTGCTCGGCGTCGTAGCCGCTGCGCAGCACGTGCTCGCTGCGGCTGGCCAGCCCGCCGCCGATCTCCAGCAACTTGCCCTGCACGTCCTGCACGGGGTGGATGTAGGCCCAGCCCTGGGGCACCCAGCGCGTGCGCAGGTATTCGCGGCGCTTCTCGGTGTAGTCCGGGAGGCCGATGGCGCCGGACAGCACAGCCGCGTCCAGCCAGGCCGCGCGCACCGGCCGGCACAGCTGGAACACGTACACAGCAAACTGCAGTTGCTCGATGCGGCGGCGGAACTCGTTCAGCATCACGCGCAGCACACGGTCGCTGATGTCGCCCATGTCGCCGGTAAGCAGTTCAGGCGGCAGCCCAACACCGGCAGCAATCGCCTGCAGCTGCTGCCGCATGAAGTCGACATAGGTGTTGCCGGCGTCTGGTGGGTCGGAGAACTCGATCTCCTCCCCCTCCATCAGCTCCTGCAGGGTGCCCGGCTCCATGGCCGCCATCGGGGTGCCGTCGCGGTCAAGCTCGACAGGGCGCCCGGTGAGTGGGTCGATCTCCGGCGGTCCCTCGGCACGCGGCTTCTTGATGAAGCCGGCAAACAGGTTGCTGACCTCTTGCCGGAACAGCACTGCGTCGTCATAGCTGTCCAGCGATTTCAGGCGCAGCAGCACCGGCGCCAACCGGGGAATGCCGCGCAGCTGGCCGCCTTCCAGCGGCTCGAAGATGTGCAGCACCTGTTCGGCGGGGATGCGGTGCAGTTCGTTGTAGGTGGCGCCTGCGGCGCGCGAGTCTCCGGGGTGGCTCTTGTACATCCAGTACGCCACCCGCTTGCCCACTGGGTCGAACTCGATACCGGCCCGCACGACATTGCCGCGGCGGGTGGTGAAGTTGCGGTCAAGCGGGACGAACTCCGGGGCCAGAATCTGCAGCTGCAAGGGCACCGACAGGCCGTCTTCACGGCGGCGCTGGCGGAGCCGCACGAAGCACTCGCCGCTCTCCTCCACCATGCGAGCGATGACCGCCTGCTGGCCGTAGAAGTCGGTGAGCCCGTCAGCGTCCGACTCGTCGACCCAGTCCTCCCACAGCAGGTTGAGGGCCGTGCGCAGGGCGGGGTCGCTGATGCGGGCGCGAGGGGTAATGCCGGTGCCGATCAGGCTGCTGACGCGGCGGTCGATGGCAGAGAACGCATACGGATCGTTCCGCACCGCCGCCCGCGCGCGGCGGCGCAGGGTCGGCAAGGCCGGTATCGCGACGGCATTCAGCGCGGCCTCGGGGGCATCCCAGCCCTGTGCCCGCCTACCCTGGCCTGCGCCCTCGTAGCTATTGCGGAGGTAGCGGGAATTGCGAGTGCGCTTCATCACACCCCCTTCCCGCGACTGCAGAGACGCACCTGGCGGGGACGCCCTGCTCGGGCCTCCTGCTCGGCCTGGGTGGCGTACTGCTCCTCCAGCATCCGCAGGCTGGCCAGTTGGGCGCGGTCGATCTGACGGTCGGCCTTCCGCACGCTCTGGCCCTTTTTCAGGATGTCGCTGATCGCCGCCCGGACTTCGTCCAGTCGTTGTTGTGCGGTGGCCATGTGAACCTCTCTAGCGGCGGCGACTCAGGTAGCCGCTGTGCGATGTGCGCCGCGCCGATGCAGCAGGCAGCGCAGGGCGGGCCGGCGCTTGGTGGGCGGGCGTGGATTGTTGCGGGGCGGGTTCTGCGGGCTTCGGCTCGCTGAACAGGCTGCCTTGGCAAACCTGGCCGCGCAGCGCGGCCCACTCGCTCTCCCGGTATCGGTGCAGGCCGAGGAATTGCGCGGCGGCCAGGTTGTACACCAGCAGGTCGAGCACCTCGTTGCGCTCGGCCTTGCCCTTGACCCACTCGACCCGCTTGTATCCCTTGACGTAGCGGGTGAGCTTCCGCTCGACAACCGCCTGTTCGTAGAAGTCGTCGGGCAGGTCGTGCGAGAAGTGCAGTGCGCCCGGGCCGTCCTTGAAGGGGTAGCGGTTGTAGATCCAGTCCTTCGCCGTGTCGGTGCCGATCATCCACAGCTCGGCGCCGGCCTTCTCGGTCTTGCCATTGCGGGTCACGTCGACTTTCGAGGGGCGCTGGGCCAGTACCGGGCGGCCTGGCTTACTCGCCCCCTTCACGGCGATGACGTTGCGCCAACGACGCAGGCGGGTGAACTGGTAGACCTCGTCGGTGTGGTGACCGCCAGAGTCGACGCTCGCGGCGCAGATCGCCAGTTCAACGCCGGAGGCGTGGCGATATCGGGCCTTGAGGCGTTCGTCCAGCAATGCCCAGGTGCGCTCGTCGGACGGATCGCCCGGCACCACCTGATAGTCCACCACCCAGCGCTCCAGGCCCTCTCCCCAGCCGATCACCAGCAGCTCCAGGCGGTTGTGCTGCACGTCCACCGCCGCGGTGAGGATGAGCGCGCCGGCCGGCACCGTGCCGAGGTGATACGGCTCTGCACGCTCCTTCAGTTCGCCGGCCTTGGTTTGCTCTTGAGCGGCGTCCCACACCAGGGCCAGGCGGGTGTTGTAGAACACCTGCATCGGCTCGGCATCGCCGCGGTCAAGAGCGAGCTTCGCCTTGTCGTACTGCTTGGCGAGGCTGTGCCAGCTCAGCCAGCCGATGGGCGAATACAGGGCGCTGAGGTGGAAGCCCACCGTTTCGCCGTCGCCCTCGGCGGTCGCGCGCCACTCGCCGGCCAGCAGCATCTCCGTCTTGTGGTGCTCCTCGATGAGCGCACCGCATTCCGAGTTGCTGCAGAGGTAGTCGACGCGACTGTAGTCCGCGCTGTACTGGAGGTTCGCCCACTCCAGCACTTGGTATTCGCCACAGTGTGGGCACGGAACGAAGTAGCGGCGCTGGTCGCTGATGTCGTACAGGTCGGCGATCCGCGACACGCCCTTGAGGGTCGGCGAGCTGGAGAAGTAGAACTTCGCCTTACGGCCGAACGTCGAGCCGCGAGCCTCGGCCAGTTCGATGGGGTCGCCTTCGCTGTCAACGTCGACATCCCAACGGTCGATCTCGTCGCCGTAGATGTAGCGCGCTGCCAACTCGGCCAAGTTCGAGGCCGAGCCGGCGGTCGTGCAATACAGGGTGCCCCCCTCGAACTCCTTGGTATCCAGGGTGTTGCGGGCGTCACGCGAGCGGGGCTTGGCGACCCTGTTCGCCAGCACCGGCACGGCCTTGATGGTCTTGTCGATCCGGCTCGACACCCTGCGCGCCAGCTTCTCGCTGGGCAGCAGGGCCAGGATGTTGGCCGGCGCCATGTGGATGGTGCCGCCGATCCAGTTCAGGCCGATCTGAGTCTTCATCAGCTGCGAGGCGACCATGGTCACCACGCGCTTGCAGGGATGCAGGGGCGACAGGCAGCGCATCGGCTCGCGCGCAAACGGCGTGCGGTCGGTGTGGTACTTGCCGGGCTCTGCGGCGCCGGTGTCCTTCGGGATGCGCTGGTACTCGTCGGCCCACTCGTCGATCCACAGTTCAGGGTCGGGGGTCAGGCCTCGCAGGTATGCCGCTCGGTACGTTGCGGCACCGTCGGCATACGGATGTTCCATGGGCTACTCCGGCCCTGGCGCTGGGCCTCCAAGTTCGGTATCGAGGTCGATCAGGCCGGCGGCGTCATCGAGGACGCGGCGCAGGGCGTCGGTCAGCCGACGCTCCATTTCCCAGGCGTCGGTGATTGCGATCAGCTCGCCGGCGAGCTGCGCGGGAAGGCCGAGCAGCAGGTCCCGCAGGGTGCGCGCCGCGGCGAAGGCGGCGCCGTCGACGGCGGCACGCTCGACGAGCGCCCCGCGCCCCTTGAGGAACTCGTCCTCGGCCAGCAGGGCGAGGTAGTGTTCCCGGTGGGCGCGTGCCTTCTGGTAGCCGTCACCAGCGGAGCGCGGCGGCGAGGCCGGGGCGGCGGGTGTCACCAGGGCGTGCACGCCTTTCTCGGCGCGGTCGCGCTGGTGGCGGTCGGCGACACCGGCCTTGCTTGGGTCGGCCGAGGCCGCCAGCAGGTCCAGGGTGGCTTCCACGTCGACCTTTCCGTCGGCGGTCAGCACCAGGCGCTCCTGCTTTCCCAGCTTCGACACGTAGGCGCGAGACCAGCCGCGGCTGTCCGCGAACTCGGACTTGCTCAGGACCGTCATCAATCCACCCCTGTTAACCACTTAACCGACAGCGGGTTAACCGATTAACCGCCTGTTAACTAACTTCCAAGCCCTCCCACTACTGCGAGAGCGGGGCTCGAATTACCCTTATCGCGGGCGCCACCCCAGGGGCCCCGGGGTGGCTCGGGCCTCGGCAGTCCGCCAGCCCATGCCTAGCTCCGCCGCCTGCCGGCCCGAGGGCGCAGGCGCCCGGACAGCGCGTCCGCGATGGCCTTGTCGATGTTTGCCTCAAGTTGCTGGTCGTTCTCGGCGACTCGACGCACCACGTCATGAAACCTGTAGCGCTCCCGGTACTGCGGCTGGCGGACGAAAGCGAGCACCATCACCACACTCTTGCCGCGGCGCTCTGCAATGCCGATGGGCGTGCTTCCCCGCTTCATCACGAAGAAGGCTTTCGCGTGCCCCTTGCGCACTGAGCGCTCACTGTTGGTCGCGTTATGGTCCGAGCCAGCGCGGTGCATCACCTTGAGGCCGGACAGTATCTGCATCATGTGCCCGCGCTGGAGATTCCCATAGGCATCGAGCCGCGCTCCGGCAGCCGGCACAACAAAACGGCCCGGGGGGAGAATGTCCGCTTCGCGCAGGTACTTCTCCGAGCGCCGGGTGATCCGCTCGCCGCCATCGACCTGCGGTAGCAGGTAGTCCTCGGCGCTGAAAGGATTCTTGCCCCCCGATTCGTCCTTGACCCACAGCGCCGCCTCCAGCCGTTGCGGCGTAGCGTGCAAGATGCGGGTGGACTTCAACGTCCAGGGAGTGGGCCTGTCGAACACTTCGCTCATCGCAGCCGACAGCGCCAAGTTGCCCTGGTTCGCCGTGTGGTTCAGCGCGTCTGCCAGGGCCAGCTCTGCCAGGCCAGAACCCAGCACCTGCAATCCCCCCAGCGCATCGTCGAGGTCTCGGGCGTCAATCGATCCTCTCACCGGCGAGCCCGCCGCCGTTCGGCGCCAGACCAGGCCGGGGCCTCGGGGCGCAGCACCCCGGCCAGGTTGCCGGCCGTGCGCATCACAGATACGGCGAACACCGCCAGCAGCACCACCAGGGGCCAGGCCTGGGCGGGCAACACCAAGTCGCCCTTGAGGATGTGAATCATCGTGACCCCGGCGCTGAACATCACCGCCACGGCCAGGCAGGAAATGCCCCGGCGGAAGCGAGCGCCGCCACGCTGGAATGTGAACAGGCGGACGAACACCACCACGCACAACCAGAACGTCACCTGCGTCAGGACATAGCTCAGCATCACTGCCCCCTCGGGCGTTCCAGCGCGGCTGGATCGCCAAACCGTTTGATCAGTCCGAGGGAAACCGTCACCACCAGCAGCGCCGCCGCGAACCCGGCCGGGGCCGGATAGGCGAAGGGCCGCATGCCCCACACCTCGAAGTCCACGATGGCGGGCGAGAACAGGTAGCCCATGACGAACGAGACCAAGAAGAACAGCAGCCGCTGCAGCACGCGCAGCTCCCGGGTCGTCGTGAAGTAGATCAGCGACCCGAGCAACGCGCCGGTCAGGGCCTCGCCATTGATGCCAGCGATGAAGCCGGCCAGGCCCAGGCCGGCAGCGCCGGCTACCGCCATCGCTCCCGCGCTCGTAGAGACCGGCTCGCCCATTACTACCTCCGATGCGGCCAGCGGCCAGAAAAGACAAAGCCCTGCAGAGCAGGGCTTCGTGGTGGACGGCCAAGTCCGTCCGGGGTGCACAGCACAAGTGCGCGGTGGCTTGCTTCACTGCGGGCGCAGCTTTCAAGCCTTGGCGCCTTTGTACCGACGACATGCAACGCCAGCAACGCCCTACTCCGGCGTGGTCGCCAAATGCGCGCATTTGGTATGCAGATGGTCGGCATTTGGTTTTTCGTCCCGACGAACGGTAACGCCTGCGGCGGCAGCCTGGCGCTTCCCGGCAGCCTTCTCGACGCGGCCCGCCACCCGCCGCACCCGCCTTCCCTCCCGCTCGGCCTCCTTCCGCCGCGCGGCGGCGGCCAGGGCGCCGGGCGTGGCAGCATCGGCGCGCGCCAAGCTCTCGGCCACCACCGGCAGCGCAGAGGCCACCTCGGCGTGCAGCTCATTCACCCGGCTGCGGTAGGTGCGCACCGCAATGCCCAGGCTCCGCGCCTGCTCATCCACCCGCAGGCAGGGTGATTGGCAGTAGCGCGCCACCGCCAGCTGATACAGCACCCGCCCCCTGGAGCCCGACTCGGCCAGGTCATTGAGCACCCGGTCGACTGCTTGCGCCGAGCGGCTCATCGCCACCCAGCACTCCACGCCCGACAAGCACCGCGGGCCTGGCCCGGCTGACGGAGCATCATCGTCCACCCGCCCCAACGGCGAAGGCATGCTCACCTCCAGGCGCGGACTGATCCGCTCCTGTCCCCACCCCTTCAGCAACACCTCAATCCGCTCAATCATGGCTGTACTCCCCACCGCAGACCCAAACCCTACACAGAACACCCCAACCCAACACACACCCAACACACAAAAAAACCTTTGAAAACAAAGCATTAATGCTATCTGTGCAAGGTGTGTAGGGTTTGTAAGGCTTTTCGTTCCTCGCGTAGTGAAAAAACATCGCCATCAGGCCGTCGAGTGGAGTTGGTGAAAATATTCCCGCGCACGCGCACCCGCGCGCGAAAACCTTACACACCCAACACACCACCCGCGCGCGCCACGAACCACGCGGCTTGCAACTGTGTAGGGTTCGAGGATCACCCCTACACACAGCCGACACACCCAACACACATGCAGGCGCACTCATGGCGTGGCCCCCTTCACATGGTCCCAGCCGTCCACGTTCCAGCCGGCGAGGCGAGCGCGTGTTCGCCATTCCTCGACGTGCTTGCCGAGATCGGCCGCCTTGGTGGATGGTGGCAGGAAGGACTGGTCATCCTTGGGGAAGAGCCACGCGCTGAATCGCCGGGTCGTTCGCTCCGTCCAGGGGATCGCCCGCGTCTTCTCCACCCCCATCGTCTCGATGAACAGACTGAACTTCGTCTGGCTCATCGAGTGCTCCTTGTTCCGGTGGCACCACTCCAGAAACAGCGCGTACAGGTCCGACGACAGGCACCCACCCCACAACCCGTCGCCGAGCTGGGCGGTGCGCCACAAGTGGATGAACGTCTGCCAGGGTGCCCTGCTGAGCGCCACCAGCCGCTCCCTGGCGGGCGTGCTGGGCGGCTTGGTCTGCTGGTCGAAGTCGCCCAGGTCCTGGGCGAGCAGCCAGGCGTACAGCGCCTCGACGCCGCCATGCTCCAGCTCATGCTTGATCGCCTTCTGGCGCTCCGGCGGCAGCTTCTCCTCCGGCCACATCACCAGAAAGCGCCGGTCGCTGTCGCTGATCGGCCACGGCACGATCTCATTCGAGAGGAACACCGCATTCATGTGGCTGGCTTCCTCCCAGCCGTTCACGAACTTGCTCTCGATGCGCACCGTCTGGCCGGTGATCAACTGCTTGATCTTGCCGACCTGGTTGTACTTCTGATCGCGCGACACCACCTCCTCGAACACGGCCCACAGCTTGCCGCTCTGCCAGGCGTTGAAGCTGCCCTCCAGCTGGGTCTGCCCCACCGTCGCGCTGTACTGGCCATACAGCCGGCCAAGGGCAACGGAGAACAGCAGGCTCTTGCCCGAGCCCTCCTGCGTCGAGTGCATCAGCACCGCCGTGTCCATCTTCGCCCCGGAGTGCTGCAGCGGGTACGCCAGCCAGCGGATCAGCCAGGTGGCGGCGGCCGTATCGTGGTTGCACAGAAACTCGATCAACCAGCGCAGATTCTCGCAGGCGGCGTCATCCCGTTTCGGCAGCAGCGGCAGGCCCTCGTAGGTGTTGATGTACACCTCCGGGTCGAGCGTCGACGTGGGGTCGAACACGATGTGATTCATGTCCACCACCCGCCGATCCGGGCTGTTCAGCCAGAGGCTGTACGCATCGCCCAGGGCCATCTTCACCGCGCCCTCGGGGATGCGCCGCTTCTTCGCGTAGTCCCAGGCGTCCTTCGTGCCGTCGATGTACACATAGCGGATCATCATCGGCATCGCGGCATCCCCCACCGCCTTGCCGGCCATCAGCTGGGCGCGTTCGATATCGCGCACCCATTCCTCGCTCACCCGCTTCTTGCGCTTCGGATCGATGACGGCCGACCACGCCTTGAACGACTCCTTGCCCACGTGCGCCACGAAGGCGCTCTGCTTCATCTTCTTCGCCTGGTCGTAGTCCCACACGTGAGTGGTTCCCTCGACCAGCGCATAGCGCCGCAGCAAGCTGTTCAGGCTAGGCCCACCCCCCGCTCCCCCGCTTTCGGTGGTGCCGGGCTTTGCCGCGGAATCGCCGTCAGATGGGGGGGCCGGGGGAAGATCGCCATCGCCATCGCCAGCTGCCTCAGCGCCATCGCTCATCAAGGCATCGAACTGCTCCAAGGCCTCCCGAACACTGGACCCGCCAACGGGCGGCGGCTCCGGGGGCCGTGGGCCGGAGCGCTTGTGCTCCAGCCCCATCGCCCTGGCCGCCGCCTTGATGGCCGCAGATGTGTCGCCGTTGTGCTCGAGGATGCAGAACACATCGAACGGATCGTTCATGTGCCCGTTGGCCAGCGGGTCCGAGCCGTGGTGCGAAAAGACCCGGGACGGCTCCCCCGGCTGCTCCACCACAGACACACCCGGCAGGCCGGTCGAACTCTGCGGCGCCAACCACTTCCTCCCGCGCTTGATGTAGCCGTGGCGCTGCAGCAGCGCCTCCACATCGTGCCCACGGTTGAAGGCGTCGATCACCGAGGGCTGGTCGCCAGCCTCCTTGCGGGGCGGCGCCTTCTTCGCCTTCGCCGGGGGCTTGGCGGCACTCGGCGCCCAGGCACAGGCCGCCAGCGCATCGCGCTTGAAAATGTCCCAGTTGGTCCAGATGTTCACCAGGTCCCGCGGCAACTCCAGCAGCCCCTCGGCCGGAGGCGGGTTGCGCCAGATGTACGGCTTGCCGGTGTCCGGGTGGATCGACGGCGGCAACACATCCTGCACCGTCCCGGCCCGCAGCTCGAACACCGTCACCGGCGAGAACTCCCTCTGCTGAGCCTGCATGGCCTCGATCTGCTGCTGGTCCTTCTCCTCGCGCGCCTGCTTCAGCGCCTTGGTCGCCAGTCGGTGCTTGCTCCCGTCCGGGTCGTTCGGATTGGGCCAGCTCAACGAATGGCGGCTCAACTCCAGCCCGTCCGGCACACGGAACAACACGCGGAAACGCTCGGGGTTGCCCACCACCGTCGGGTAGGCCACCGCGAGCGCATCCAGATCGACGCCCAACAGGTCCATCAGCACCTGGCGGGTGTACTCCACATGATCAACGTCCAGCGAGCACACCCGGCTCGGGCCGTGAACCACCCCCATGTTGTGCTTCGGGTGCTTCGTCCAGAACGCTTCGGCCGCGTCCGGGTCCGTCAAGTAGCCCCCCGGCTTGTTCCAACCATTGCCCTTCGGGGCCTTCTGCCCAGGCTCGATGGCCACCAGGGCGAGACCGAACACTTCGATATAGCGCCGCGCCCAGGCGGCCATGTTGGCGGGTACTGCTGCCTTCGTCATTCAGCAGCCCCCGACTTCTCTGCGACTGCCTTGCACTTATTGCCGCTGCCCGGTCGCATTTCCTCCCACCAGCCATGCGCACGGAAGCCTCTAGCCTCCCAGGACCAGCTATTGCAGTGGTGGTCTTCTTGCCGGCCGCAACTTTGGCAGGTTCGGGTGTATGGGGTCCGGTAGACCCAGCGATGCCCGCGATGGTCTGCCGTGGCCCAATGCAGCGCGAACAGGATCAGCAAGATGATGCAGAACACGGTCATGTCCGCTCTCCTTCACCCTGCTTCTTCGCCCGGAGGGCTTTCGCCACCACCACGTTGATGGCCTCGGCCGGCGTGGCGCCCTCGGCAGTGCAGATCGGCACCTCCTGATCGCCGTACAGCTCCGCGTGCCATTGCCCTTCGTACTCGGGCGAGAGGGCTATCCGATGCTCAGCGAGCTTCAGAATCAGCGCGTCTTGCGGGGCGTCCATGTCCTGAGAGGAGCGATGGATGGGGCAAGGCCACCGCAGCGAGCCATCGCCAGACGGGCAAGAGCAGCGCTCAGCGCTATCCGGCCCGGCTGGCACCATCGGGCAATCGGCCGTCGAGTGGTCGGTGCGGCCGGGGCAGTTCACGCATTCATGAGTCGCCATGCCCTACCTCCCCTGCCGCAGATCAGCAAGCGCCCGCGTCAGGTCCATGCTCGCGCGGCGAGCCGCGCCGGACTCGACGGGGTGACGCAGGGGCACGCCCACATCGCGGTCGCGCTTGCGCGCGGCTCGCAGGCGCTTGGCCTGCACGATGAAGCGCGCCGCCTCGGTGATGGCGCGGTCCAGAGTCTGGTCATTCATGCCCTGGCCCTCCGCTCGAGGAGCGCCTGGCATTCAACGCAGGTCTGGCAGCCCGGAATGGCCTCGCGGCGGGCCAGCGGAATGGCGGTATCGCATTCCTCGCAGTACAGCGCGCTGGTGGCGGGTGCCGCCAGTGCGGCGCGCTGGTGGCGCGCCAGGGCATCCTCCAGCAGTTGGTCGGTGCGCTCGGTGGCCAGGTCGCAGAAGTCAGCCATGGTTGCCGCCCTCCATTGCCAGGCGGGCGCCGGCCACGATGCCGAGCAGTTGCCGCATCAGCTCGGTGGCGTGGCGCTCCAGTTCCTCGACTTCATGCCGCTCCCAGCGGCCATCGGCCGCGCCTTCGGCGACGCTGGAGACGAAGCCCGCCTCCTGCTGCAGGTAGCGGCCGAGCGCCAACAGCGCGTCGCGGCTGGCCTCGACCGGCTGCGCCTGGTAGCTGGTAACGCCGTAGACCTCCTCGAACCAGCGCTGCACGTGTGGGCCGCGCACCAGTTCGATCACCCGCGCCGCGTCGTCGGCGTGCAGGTGGTGGTCGGGGTAGGCGCCGGAGAGGCGTTTCTGGAACGGGCCGTAGGGCTCGTCGAGGAGGGCGCAGACGGCCTTGTGGCCGCCGCGGTATTCGCGGCAATCGGCGTCGATAGCCGCCTCCAGGGGCTGGCTCGGCCCCTGGTCCAACGGTGAGTGTGCTGTGCTCATTGGTAGTAAAACCCGATCACTACCATAGGCGGCAGCCGGGCAATGCCCGTACTATTCGCCTACAGCAGCCGCCCCGCCCCTTTGTACTTGCTGTGCCTCGGGGCATCGCGGTTGTTGAGGAGCCGACTGGTAATCGGCTCCGACCCCGCAGGGGGCCAGGGTTCTTCTGGTAAGTGGGTCCCTGGCCCCCTGCACCTACCTGCCGCCGAGGCGACAGGCAAAATTCCGACTATTCCGTCCGGCACCGTTCTGCTGGTAAGGCTCCCGGTGCCGGCCGCCCCGCCTGTTTATCCATTGCTGTGCCTGGCGGGGCTGGATTGAAAGTTAAGGCGTAGTGCAGGCCGAGTTCACGGAGCAGACTCACCGAACCCGCGCAGCAGCCGACGTGGCGGCGCACAACCTCGAATGAGGCAGCCCGCCACGGCCATGGCCGTGCCGACATCGCGCGGGGCATGGCTCTCGAACACCTGCCCGTCCAGCATGACAGTGATCGCGACCTTCTCGCCCTCGACCCACCGCATGGATACCTCCAGGCCGGGGGCGATGCCGAAATCGTCGGCGTAGATATCAACCTTGCTCACGGAGCCTCCCGACTTCCTCGATGGCCTCTGTGACCTGCCTCTCGAGGTGTGCCAATGCCAACTGAACCAGACTTTTCCGCAGCGCTTCGTGGGCTTGAACAAGCATCTGCTGCATTGGTGCCAGTACGGCCAACTGATCAGCCGTCGAGCTACCAATTGAAATATGCGACAGCTCTGAAGCGACTTGCGGGTCTACAACTGCAAGTCCTACAGCTTCAGCAGAAATACAAGCCGACACCTCCAAGGTGATGCCGGCCTGCTCGATGCGCTGGGTGATGATCATGCGACCTCCGATGGAGGCGGGAACAAGCCAGGCAGATCAGGGCGCAGTTCGTGCGCCCCCACGGCACCGCTACATGCCTTAACGATCGCAGGCACCTTTTCCGGGGGCACGCCACGCCGGCGCCAGTTGAAGATGTTCTGAGGTGAAACCCCAGCCAAGCGTGCCAGTTCCGTGGCAGAACCGGCCGCCTTGATTGCGCAATCAAGCGCGGCAGTGGAGACGCTCATAGCCCACCTCAAACCAAACACGAAAACAAACAATACGTTTGTTAAAACAATCTGGCAAGAGGGTTAACATTCTGTTTATGGAAACTGACTTCGACACATCCCCCCAGGCGCGCGGCGCTCGCTTCGCGCAAGCCCTACAAAAGCGCGGCATAAAAGGCCGCGAACTGGCGCAGAAACTAGGCCTGGAGAACGACCAAAACATTACCAACTGGAAGAGCAGAGGCGTACCTCGCCGCTACCTGTTGGCCACTGCGAGGGAGCTGTTCGTCACGCCCGATTGGCTCGACACAGGAAAGAGACTAGATCCCAGGACTACAATCCCTCTCGAGGAGCTTCAAATACACGAAGCCAGGCAGATTCGGGAAATGAACATGATCCCGGTGCTTGGAAAGGCAATGCTGGGGGACAGTGGCTTTTTTGAGGTTATGGACTATCCAACAGGCCAAGGAGACGGATACCTGCATGCCATCAGCACCGACCCCGCGGCCTACGCTGTGCGTGTCGTCGGGCACAGCATGCGCCCGCGCATCAAGGACGGCGAGTTCGTGGTAATCGAGCCCTCAAAGAGCCCGCGTCCCGGCGACGAGGTGCTCATCCGCACTCACTCTGGCCGCTGCATGGTGAAAGAGTATCTCTACCATCGAAACGGCGCTTACTGTTTGGGCAGCGTCAATGAAGAGGTAGGCAATATTTACATCAACGATGAGGACGTAGCAGTCCTGCACCCCGTCGCCGGCATCTACAAGGCACAGATGCACTTCCCCGACTAAAACCAAACACTTTGTGTTGACCAAAAATCAAACATAGTGTTTGATTGTCGCGTACCCACTTACCAAGGGAACGCGACATGGCACAGCACACCCCCCACCAAGCCCGCCAGGTGCTCCTGCACCCGGCCTGCATCACCAACCCTGACGCCGTCAAAGCCGTCCAGCAGGCCACCGGCCGCCTGATCGTGCTCGACGGCGGCCGCCCCCGGCTCGCATCCACCCCGCTGAGCATCACCCTGCCCGCCTTCGAGGACTTCTCCGGCTTCGATGGAGGTGCGGCATGACTCCGGCCATCCAACTGCTGCTGATCCAGATCATGCAGCTCGGCGCCATGCTGGCCGCCGATCCGCGCTACATCGTCTTCGCCGAAGTCCAGGGGCACGTCCACCATGTGCGAGTGGCGATCTTCCCGGCCAACAGCAAGTGGGGCCAGGGCATCCCGCGCCCCAAGGAGATCGGCCTGGCCGAGGTCCGCTGGGAGCCCTACCGCGCCCCTGGCGATGACGACGAGATGTACGCCACCAAGCTGCAGCGCACCGAGCGCGAACTGGCGTTCATGCGTGCCGCCCTGCACGGCTACCTACCGGCGCCAGCGACGGAAGCCGAGGCACCGGCCGCGCAGGCCCAGGAACCCGACCTCTACAGCACGCTGGACGACTCCAGCGTCGCAGCCGTGCGCCGCCTGGCGCTGGACGGAGGTGATGCCGAGCTGCTGCTGATCACCGGGCCGCTCTCGCACACCGCCACGCTGACGGTGGACCGCATCGACCACCCCGAGGGCTACGCGCTCGAAGCCTCGCTGAGCATCCACAAGCAGCGCCACGCGCTGGCGCTCAAGCCGGGGGACGGGCTCTACCTGGCCCGGCTGTGCGAGTGGATCGAAGCCGCCGCCCTCGGGCGCCTCGCCGCAGCCGCTTGAGGGTCGCCCCATGAATCGCACCCTCAAGGCAGCTGCCCAGGCGCTGGGCATGAGCGAGAACGCGCTGCGCGCGTGGCTGCGCGAGCACAAGCACCTCAACCACGACGGCAGCCTGGCGGCGCAGCACGTGGCCGGCGGCCACCTGTTTGAGGAGCCGCGCACCACCCAGCCCCGCCAGCTCGGCTTCCGCAAGCACTACGCCGTGATCAAGGTCACCGAGAAGGGCCTCGCCTGGCTGGCTGCCCAGCTCCGCGTCGAGATCAAGAAGGACCACGTCGCATGAGCAAGCCGAACCCCATCACCGACGCCATCGGCGTGGTCAAGCTGGCCGACATGCACTACCGCAACCCCACGGCGGTCGCCGCCGAGGTGGTGCGCGACGCTGCGCGCGAGTGCATCGAGCGCCTGGAGAGCATCCCGGCCGAGGCACTCGCCCTGGTGACGCTCTACACCGCCCTGCTGGCCATCACCCCGCCGCGCTGGCTGCCGCACGTCACCCTCACCCACGACCCGGTGCGCCCGCTCGGCGCAGTGATTACCGACGAGGCCGGCAACATCGCCACCAGCGGCGCCGCCGGCACCGCCGAAGGGCTGGTGGAACTGCTGCAAGCCCGCCTCGCAGCCCGCCGCGGGGAGGTGTGGCCTTGAACACCCTCGAGCAACTGCGGCGCCGCTACCCGGCGAACTACATCACCGCCGAGCAGCTGCTGCAGGACCACCTCACCGACATCCCGAGCGTCCGCGCGCTGCTGCGGCAGCACCGGACCAAGAAGATCGACGTACCACTCACCCGCCAGCGCGGAGACCGCGGCCCCTGGGTCGTGTTCCTGCCGCAGCTGGCCGAGTGGCTCGACGCGCAAGCCGCGAAAGCGGCGTAACCGGGCCTTACCAGCCCACCACCAAGAGGCACAGCACATGCAACCCATCACCATCCTGTCCCTGCTCGGCGCCGCCCTGGTGCTGAGCCTGATCTGCCTGGGCCTGTACACCCGCCGGAGCGCGGCCAATGCGTTCTCCGCGGGCTACGACCACGGCCACAGCGACGCCCGCCAGCAGCTGGTCGAGCGCATCCGCATGATCGAGGGCGACCTCGAAGCCCAGCGCGCCACCGAGACCAACCTGCGCGCCGCCCACCGCCTGGACCGCGACGCGATCATGCGTGACTGCGACGAGCGCGTCGCCGCATACGCACGCCGCTCCCTGACCCGAGACGACCTCACCACACTGCGCATCATCGACAAGCAGTTGGCCGTGGCCGCGAAAACCTACCTCAACCTCAACCTCACCGAGCAGGCCCAACACCTCGCCACGGCCTCGCTCAAGCTGGCACAGCTGATCCAGCAGCTGGACGCAGCGCTGCCGCCGGCCGACGACATTCTCGCCTTCGCTGCCACCGTCCAGCCCAACGGCAAGAGCTGGCTGGTCTACGGCCCGCCGCGCTGCGGCAAGACGACCAACGCCAAGGCCATCGCCCAGGCGCTGGGCCTGACCGAGATCGTGGACGACTGGCAGCCCGGCATGCCGGCGCCCACGACCAAGGCCCTGGTGCTGACCAACCACGACGGCCCCACGACGCCCTTCTACCGCCGAGTGCTGAGCTACGAGCAGGCCATGAGCCTGGTCGCCTCCAAGGCCAAGCAGCCGGAGGCAGCATGATCAACCAGACCCACTTCGTTCTCGACCTCGAAACCATGGGCAAATGCTCGAATGCCGCCATCGCTGCAATTGGCTGTGTGTGCGTCCAGAACCTGCGAATCACCAACACCTTCTATCGCCGCGTCGACCTGAAAACCTCCCTGGAAGCAGGGCTCGCCGTTGACGCCAGCACGCTCTACTGGTGGCTGCTGAAAGATCGTGACGCGCAGCTGGAAATCGCCAACCCCGATAACGTGCCGCTGCTCGACGCTCTGCTGGACCTGCGGGGGTTCATGGGGGCGGCCCTGCCGGACCGCGTAGACCCACACGCCCTGCTGTGGGGCAAAGGCAGCAGCTTCGACAACGTGGTCATCGGCAACGCGTTCGACGCCTACGCCATCGCGCGCCCCTGGCTGTTCCGCAACGACCGAGACCTGCGCACCCTGCTGGCCCTCTATCCCGAGGCCGAGACGCTGCCGTTCGAGGGCATCAAGCACCACGCCCTGGACGACGCCAAGCACGAAGCCCGTCAGCTGATCATGGCCTTGCAGCTGCACCAGAAAGCGCAGCAGGGGGTGCCGGCATGAGCTGGATACTCACCAACAACGCAGTGCCGTTCAGCCTGCTGAACCCCGCCGCCGACATGGTCGTGGCAGCCGACCTGGCGCATGCGCTCAGCAACGTGTGCCGGTTCAACGGGCACAGCGCCTGGCACTACTCGGTCGCCCAGCACAGCCTGCTGGTGGCCGACCTGATCGCCCTGGAGGGCGGCAGCGCGGAGGAGCAGCTGGCCGGGCTGCTGCACGACAGCACCGAGGCATACATCAGTGACCTGACGCGCCCGCTCAAGCTGTTGCTGGCAGAGGCCACAGAAGCCAGCACCGAAGCCTGGCTGACGATCATCGCGGAGGCCGGCCTTGACCGGAACAAAGCAATGATCAGCGCCGCCAGCGCCCGCCTGCTGCCCGCGGACAACGGCGACGCGCTGACGCTGCTGCTGGACGTGTACCACCAGATCGAGCTGCGCATCTGGACAGCCATCTGCGAGCGCTTCGACCTCAACCCCGTGCTGCCCGCCAGCGTGAAGCGCGCAGACAGGGTCGCGCTCGCCACCGAGCGCCGCGACCTGCTGCCGGATCACCCGGCCGAGTGGGAATGCCTGCGCGGCGTCGATCCCATCCGCGAGCGGATACCGAAACTCCCGCAAGAGATCGTCCGCCAGCACTTCCACGACCGCCTGCTGCAGCTGCTCACCACCACCCACCGGCAGCGCTGCGCCTGACCCCATCCAGATTCGAGGTAACGACCAATGAGCATCATCACCACCATCAACGCCGCCCAGGTTCCCGCCCTCCGCTCGCCGCTGGGTGGCGGGTTCTTCATGGGCCTGTTCGGCCTGCAGGGCAAGACCTTCGCCCTGGTGCGCGCACCCAAGGCCCAGGGCTTCCACGCGGAAACGCGCTGGGGCGAGGCCGGCATCGTGATCCCCGGCGCCGCCAGCTGCGTCGACGGCTTGGCGAACACCCGCGCAATGGCCGAGGCCGGCTCCGCGCTGGGGGCCTGGGCACTGAGCCTGTCGATTGACGGCACCGAAGACTGGTACCTCGGCAGCCGCGACGAGATCGAACTGGTCTACCGCGCCTGCAAGCCGACCGGAGCGGAGAACTGGTGCAGCTTCCGCGACGGCGACAACCCCAGCAGCCTGCCGCCGGGCTACCTCTACACCCCGAGCGAGCCGGCGCAGAGCCCCGATGCCGCTTTTCAGGAGGGCAGTGAGGAGGCGCTGGAAGCGTGCAGCTACTGGAGCAGCACGCAGCACGGCCCGCTCAACGCGTGGTTCCAGTACTTCGACGTTGGCGGCCAGTACTACGCCCGCAAGGACTACGCCAGGCCGGCCTTCGCCGTCCGCAGAATCGAAGTCACCCCTTGACCACTTCGCTCTCCCAGCCGCGCGCGCAGCGCGCGGTCGGCTCCAGATTTGAGGACATGACCATGCAACACGAAATCACCCTGTCGGTCGGCACCACCACGCTGCTCACCAACAACGCCCTGCTCGCTCGCCACACCCTGGAACAGGAAACCGGCCTGGCCCCAGTGGAGGGCATCGTCGGCGTACTGCTCACCGCCAGCGAGTACCTGATTCCGCCCGCCATCGGCCAGCACTGGGAGGGCCAGGGCGGCACCTACGTCGGCGTGATCCGCGGCGAGAACGGCGCGCCGGACTACCACCTGATCGCACCGAAGCACGCGCAGATCGACTCCATCGTCTACGGCTCCGCCGGCCACCGCATCGAGGGCGCCAACCACCGCCGCGACGGCCTGGCCAACACCCGCGCCCTACTCGCCTCCGGTGTCGAGCACCCGGCCGCGAAGTGGGCCAGCGAGCAGCAGGCGGAAGGGCACGCCGATCTCTACCTGCCCTCGCAGGCCGAGGCGTTTCTCTGCTGGGCCAACATCCCCGAGCAGTTCGAGAACAAGGGCTGGTGGCTCACCAGCACGCAGAACGGCCCGAACTACGCGTGGATCCAGTACTTCGTCGATGGCCACCAGGACGGCGACCACTAGGACTACGCCAGGCCGGCCTTCGCCGTCCGCAGAATCGCAGTCACCCCTTCAGCACTTAACGCCCTTGAACCGCGCGCGTAGCGCGCGGTAGCGAGTTTTACAGCATGGCCATCGCCCAACACCTGCCGATCTACAAGCGCCTCGCTGAGCTGGCTCTGCTCGTTGCCGAGCTGAGCGCAGGCTGGCGCCGCCCCTTCGGGCGGACCCTCGGCGAGCGGGTGCTCAACGAGTGCTTCGACCTGAGCCTACTGGTTTTCCGCGCCAACAGCGCCACCGGCGCGGCGCGGGTCGCCTACATCCAGCAGGCGCTGGAGGGCATTCAGGTTGTCGAGCTTGCACTGCGGCTGGCGGTCGACCTCCGACTGCTGAGCCCCAAGCAGCACGGCCGCACCGTTGAACTGACCGATGACATAGGCCGGCAGGCCACAGGGTGGAAACGCAATGCCGCATCGCCAGAGGCATGAGGGTCACGGCCTTCATGACAGCGCGATTTTGATTCTGGTCGTGCCGCTGGCCCACAAGGCCACCGACATGCGCACCAGGGGAACCACCCGGCTTCGCCCGGGCAGGCCCCGCGCAGTTTCGCCGCTGATCGGCCTCGGCCTTCGGCGGTGCGACGTAGATAGCACGACCTGGCGCAGAACGGCCCGAACAACGCGTGGATCCAGAACTTCGACGATGGCAACCAGAACAACGACCACAAGGACTACGCCAGGCCGGCCTTCGCCGTCCGCAGCATCACCCGGTGCAGCCCCTGGCCATGCTGGATTTTCTATTGAGGCACTCATGCAGGCCTACCACGACTGCCGCCGCACCAAGCGCGGCAGCGCCTCGGCCCTTGCATTCGAGTTCAACTTGGAGCGCAACATCATGCAGCTTCACACCGAGCTGAACAGCGGCACCTGGCGCCCCGGCCCCTCCATCTGCTTCGTGGTCACCCACCCGAAGCCACGCGAGGTGTGGGCCGCGCCGTTCCCTGATCGCATCGTTCATCACCTGCTGTACAACCACGTCGGCGCGCGCATCGAGCGCACCTTCATTGCCGACTCATGCGCCTGCATCGAAGGGCGCGGCACCCTCTACGCCGCCGAACGCCTCGAGCGCAAGGCGCGCAGCATCACCGAGAACTGGCGCCGGCCGGCGCACTACCTCAAGTGCGACCTGGCGAATTTCTTCGTCAGCATCGACAAGCGCGTGCTCGCCGAGCAGCTGCGCGCCGCGATTCCGGAGCAACCCTGGCAGCGCCTGGCGCTTGAGATCCTTTGGCATGACCCGCGCGAGAACTACCAGCTGCGCAGCCCGGCTCGGCAGCTCAACCGCGTGCCGCAGCACAAGCGGCTGATCGCGCAGCCGGCCCACCTGGGCCTGCCCATCGGCAACCTCTCCAGCCAGTTCTTCGCCAACGTCTACCTCAACGCGCTGGACCAGTTCATCAAGCACCGCCTACGCGTGCGGCACTATATCCGCTACGTCGACGACTTCGTGCTGCTCCACCGCAGCCCGCAGCAGCTCAACGCCTGGCACGACCAGATCGAGGCCTTCCTCGCCGAGCGCCTGCACGCCCGCCTCAACCCCAGCAAGACCATCCGCCAGCCCCTGGCCCGCGGCGTCGACTTCGTGGGCCAGGTCATCCTTCCCCACCGCCGCATCACCCGGCGCCGCACAGTCGCCAACGCCCTGCGCCGGGCGGCCACCACGCCCGCGAGCGACCTGCGCGCCACCGCCAACAGCTACTTCGGCCAGCTGCGCCAGGCCACCCACAGCCAGACCGACCGCCGGCACCTGACCAAGGCCCTGCTGCTGCGCGGCCGCACCGTAGACCTGGCCATGACCAAGACCTTCAAGGGGGCCGCATGAACCGCCTACTGGACTTCCTGCTACCCCGCTTCATCACCGAGGACGTGGCGCTGGTAGATGCCGGAGACCATCTGGAGATCATCGGCCGTCTGGCTGATGCGCCACCCGGGTTCGTGCCCGCAGCCGTAGCCACCATCCGCAGCTTCAATTTGTTCGGCTGGGCCATCTGCCCCCGGATGATCGGCGAGCCGCGCGAGTGGCCCGAAAGCACGGAGAGTGACCAGGCATGACCACCATCAACGACCCGATGAAATCCATCATCAGCCTACACGGCCTCGGCTTCGTTCAGGTCCTGCTTCAGGGCGGCCAGCGGCTGCACGTCTGGCACCCGGATCTTCCGCGCCGCCGCTGCTTCGAGCACTCGGCCATCCACAATCACCGGTTCAGCTTCGAGTCCCAGGTGCTTGTCGGCCAGCAGATCAACATCAGCTACCACGCAATGCCTGCTCGCGAAGAAACGGCTACCCACCGGCTCTACCTGCACGAGGGCTCGCGCCAAGCCGGCGGCGGCCGGCCCTGGCAGCCGAATGCACCAGTGATCATGCGAGAGGGGAACCGACAGACCATCCCCGCAGGCCTGAGCTACCACTGGTACGCCTACGACTTCCACCGCACCGAGCCAGGCGGCGACGGGCGCGTCGCCACCCTCATGACCAAGCTGGGCGAGGGCACGCCTGGAGCTATGTCGAGCTGCGCGATCGGCGTCGAACCGGACAGCGACTTCGACCGCTTCCAACTCACCCCACCCCAGCTATGGGCCTATGTGGTCGACGTCCTTGGCGGCGCCGCTGTCTCCACAGCCATGCAGATCGCCCTGCATCCAGTAACCGACTTCCCTGTCGAGTTGGTCGCTGCCGACTTCTTCAAGGGGGATCGCACATGAACAACCTCTACCGCATTCACCCCCAGCCCAGCTTCAACTTCGGCGGCCTGGTCATCGATAACTTTGCCGGCGGCGGCGGCGCTTCCACCGGCATCGAAATGGCCCTGGGCCGGCCGGTCGATATCGCCATCAACCACGACCCCGAAGCAATCGCTATGCACGAGATCAACCATCCGCACACGAAGCACTACTGCGAGAGCGTGTGGGAGGTTGATCCGCGCGAGATCACCCAGGGCCGCCCTGTCGACCTGGCCTGGTTTAGCCCGGATTGCAAGCATTTCAGCAAGGCCAAGGGCGGCAAGCCGGTGAAGAAGGAGATTCGCGGCCTGGCCTGGGTGGCCATCCGCTACGCCGCCACCGTGCGCCCGCGCGTAATCATGTTGGAGAACGTGGAGGAGTTCGTCACCTGGGGACCGCTCGCCGATGGCCGCCCCTGCCCGAAGAACAAGGGCCGGACCTTCAACAGCTTCGTCAATGCTCTGCGCCGCCACGGCTACCAAGTGGAGTGGCGCGAACTGCGCGCCAACCAGTACGGCGCGGCCACCATCCGCAAGCGCTTGTTCCTGATCGCCCGGTGCGATGGCCTGCCAATCGTCTGGCCGGAGGCCAGCCACCTGCCAGCGAGCAGCCCTGAGGTGAAGGCCAAGCAGGTCAAGCCGCAGCGCCTGGCGGCGGACATCATTGATTGGTCGCTGCCCTGCCCGTCGATTTTCACCCGTAAGCGCCCACTTGCCGAAGCCACGCTACGCCGCATCGCACGCGGCATTCAGCGCTATGTGCTTGACACCGCGGAGCCATTCCTGGTCAAGGTCAACCACGGCTATGACTACT
This sequence comes from Pseudomonas sp. GD03875, assembly GCF_029840585.1. NCBI lineage: Bacteria > Pseudomonadati > Pseudomonadota > Gammaproteobacteria > Pseudomonadales > Pseudomonadaceae > Pseudomonas > Pseudomonas sp. GD03875. The sequence continues at coordinate 74,237 of NZ_JAOCCV010000007.1, forward strand.
TCCGTGGGCAGCCGCTCGACGAGCCCCTACAGACCATCACCAGCAAGCTCGGTACCGGCATTGTTGTGCCCACACTGGTGCAGCTCGGTTATGGAGAGCGGGAGGGCCAAGCACCGCGCGCTCCAGGGCTGCAAAAGCCTCTCGGCACCATCGTAGCCGGCGGCGGCAAGCATGGTCTCGTCGCCGCCTTTCTCGCCAAGCACTACGGCGGCAACTACACCGGCCCGGGCGCGCCGCTGAGCGCGCCTGCACCTACGGTTACTACGGTGGACCATAACGCCGTGGTCACCAGCCACCTAGTCAAGCTGCGCAACAACTGCATCGGGCAGGACGTGCGCGAGCCGATCCACACCCTGACCACCGGCGGACACATGGGCGAAGTCCGCGCCTTCTTGCTCAAGTACTACGACACCGCGGTCGGCCAAGGCCTTGGCGAACCCCTGCACACCATAACCACCAAGCACCGCCTAGGCCTGGTGCTGGTCAAGGGCGAGCCATACCAGATCGTCGACATCGGCATGCGCATGCTTGAACCCCACGAACTCTATGCCGCCCAGGGATTCCCGGCCGAGTACATCCACGACCACACTCTGACCAACCCCAAGCTATCCAAGGCCAGCCAGGTCCGCATGTGCGGCAACAGCGTCTGCCCGCCGGTAGCTGCCGCCCTGGTCCGAGCGAATCTGGTCGAGCAGCAGCAGGGCGAGGTGGCGGCATGACCCCCAGCAAACAGAAGGCCGCCCTCCAGGGCTGCACCGCCATCGCGTGCAAGGTCTACGAGGCCGTCCCGATCCAAGAGGCCTGGCAACCAAGCCAGATCAAGCTGGCGCTCGCCGCCAGCACCCGCAGCAGCGCCGATCTGCACGTGATCCGCGGCTGCCTCAAGGCTCTGGTAGAAGCCGGACTGGTGCGAGAACACCCCCGCAGCCACTTCCGCCGCGTCGAGGTCCGCGAGCCCATCACCACCACCGCCAACACCCCGGAGCAACCCATGCGCGAATCGACCAGCAAGCCCGCCGCCGCCCCGGCCAAATCCTCTGTCGAGATGCTGGCCGACCTCGCCAGCCAGCTCTCGACGACCGGCAAACAGATGCAGCAACTGGCCCGGCAGATCGAGGAAGCCGCTCTGGTGGTGGCCCAGGAGCAGGAGTCGGCAGCGACCAAGCTCCAAGGCCTTAGCCAGCTGCAGACGCTGCTGAAAACACTGTCACAGGAAGTGCCGGCATGACAGGCCAAGACCTGATAATCGCCGCCTACGGCATGGGCACCAACAGCACCGCCTTGATCGCGGAAATGGTGCGCCGCGGCGAGCGTATCGACGCCATCCTGGCAGCCGACGCTGGTGGTGAGCGGCCATGGACGTATGCCTACCGCGACCTGTTCTCCGAATGGCTCGTCGAGCGCGGCTATCCCGCGATCATCACCGTCCGTAAGGGCGGACGGCAGGAGACGCTGGAAGAGGACTGTCTGCGCAAGGCGATGCTTCCCAGCTTGTCCTACGGCTTCAAGGGTTGCTCTCACAAGTACAAGATCGAGCCGCAGAACAAGTGGGTGAACAACTGGCCGCCAGCCCGTCAGGCCTGGGCGGCGGGCCGTAAGGTGGTCAAGCTGATTGGCTACGACGTAGACGAACCACATCGCGCCGCAATCCCGGAAGACGAGAAGTACCTCTACCGCTATCCACTGCTGGAATGGGGCTGGGGGCGCGAGGAGTGCATCGCAGCCATCACCGCTGCCGGGCTGCCGCAGCCGGGGAAATCGTCGTGTTTCTTCTGCCCGTCGATGACCAAGCCCGAGATACTGCAGCTCCGCGCAGAACATCCAGAGCTACTGACCCGCGCCTTGGCCATTGAGGCGACGGCGAAGGACGCCGGCAATCTGAAATCGATCAACGGCCTCGGCCGGAAGCTGAATTGGGGCGAATTCATAGAACTGGTCGACGAAGCAGAAGCCAACGACCCGAGCGCGTTTTTCCTTCGCCAACACGACTTCCCGAACCCGCCGCCGTGCGCGTGCTACGACGGCGCGCCTGCGGAGCCGGGTGATCTGGAGGATGCAGCATGAGCCGCCGCAAGCCCTACAACCACCGCGCGCGGCTGGAGCGGTACTACCGCTCGATGCTGCGCAACCACCATGTGGCCGTCATTGACTCTGAGGCAGCCCAGCTGCAGACGATGATCAACTGGAAGAACGCCTCGCTGATCACATCCAACAGCCGCCAGGCCATCGCCGGCGCGCTGTGCGATATCCCCCATCGGTGGTGCATCTACCTCGCCGCGCTGTGCTGCGACCAGCGGGGCGAGCGATACATGAAAAGCACCGAGGTGGCCCCGCACGGCGTCCACCTCGCCAAGGCCCTGAGCGAGATCATCGAGACCTACGGCGTCCAGCTGCGCGATGGCTGCAATCCGAAGCACAGCCCGGCCCTCGCATGGATCGCGATCCCTGATGACGTGACCCTCGATGAGGCCCAGGCCGCCCGCATCTTCGATGCCTTCGGCGCCTGGCCGAGCCTCGCGGCGGCTTGAAGTGGAGCGATTGACGATGAGCACAGCCGAAGCCCTGCCGCCAATCGACCACGACAAACTCAGCGAGCCGGAGATGGCCGAGCACCTCGGCATCACGTTCCGGGCGCTGCAGACCCGCCGCCTGAAAAAGAAAATCCCCTACGGCGTGTGGAACAAGATCAACGGGGACGTGATTTACAGCGTAAAAAGGTACGAAGCATGGCTGGAAAGCACCTGGGACTGCCCCCCGGAGTTGAATTCGTTGGTGACTCGATACGCATCCGCTTCACCTGGCGCGGAGCAACCCCTCCCCGTCGATGCGAAACCCTCCCGTTCCCGCAAACGGCCAAGGGTGTCCAGGCCGCAGCCAGTCTACGTGCTCAAGTAACGCAGCTCATCAAGCACGGTGCCCTCGACGACACCAAGTATCTGGAGCTGTTCCCGAACACCAGCTATGCCCTGGATCGCGTCGAGCCGACCTTCGGTGAGTACGCCCAGGTCTGGCTGGACAGCCGCGACATTGTCGAGGGCACGCGCAAGAACTATCGCGCCACCCTGAACCGGCACTGGATGCCGTTTCTCGCCATCAAGCCCGTCTCTACGATCACCGCGTATCAGCTGCGCCGCATCGTCACGGACACGCCCTGGGTGTCGGCCACGGCGAAGCGCACCGCCCTGGTCCGGCTGCGCACCCTGCTCAACTCCGCGGTTAAGGACGGCTGGCTCGCGAAGAACCCGGCCGACGCCATTGATCTGCCGCCCAAGCACAAAAAGGAGATCGACCCCTACACCCGGGAGGAGGCGGATCGCATCATCGAGTATTTGTACGAGAAGTACGCCGGCAAACGCACTGAGATTTACGCCGCCGCGATTGAGTTCGCCTTCTACACCGGCATGCGGCCGGGCGAGCAGCGCGCGCTGATGATATCGGAGGTGGACGAACAGGCGAGGACCGCGTCAGTCCACCGGACCATGACCGACGACGAAGGCCTGGTGGAGCGCGTGAAGAATCGCAAGCCCCGCAAGGTACTGCTGAACGACCGGGCCATGCACGCCCTTGAGCGAGCCCGAGTCGTGCGAGGGCGGATCAGGCGCAAGACCGCGTTCGTCTTCCCGCCCGCCCAGGGCAACGACCTGATGCTGGACCCGCAAGGACCCACCGGCTACCTGTTCGAGGCGCTCGAGGCGCTGGGAATCCGCCGGCGGCGGCAGTACGATACCCGCCACACTTACGCGACCATGTGTCTTATGTCGGACATGAAGATTGCCTTCATCGCCAACCAGATGGGGCACACGGTCGAGGTTCTGCTCAACACCTACGCAAAGTGGATCAACTCGGCGGGGGACTGGTCAGAGCTGGCTAAGCTCCCGATGCCTGAAAATGGTACTAAATCGGTACAAACAGAATCAGAAAAGACATAAAGTCCTTATGATTCAAGCGGATACGAACTAACCTCTAAATTATCCGCCAAACCCGACTCTTTGTCTTGGGGACAGCACATGGAATTCCTCGTCAAAAGCACCCGTCCGGAAACCCTGAAGACCGCGACCCTGGTGGTCGCGCTCGGAGAAGGCCGCAAACTCGGCGCCGCGGCCAAGGCCGTGGACGACGCCAGCGGCGGTGCGATTTCCAGCCTGCTCAAGCGCGGCGACATCGCCGGCAAGCAGGGCCAGACCCTGCTGCTGCACAGCCTGCCGGGCCTCAAGGCCGAGCGCGTGCTGCTGGTGGGCAGCGGCAAGGGCGAACTATCCGACCGCCAGTTCCGCAAATTGGTTGCAGGCGCCCATGGCGTGCTGAAGAACCTCGGCGGCGGCGACGCCGTGCTGACCCTCGGCGAACTCGCGGTCAAGGGCCGCGATGCCTACGCCAAGGCCCGCCTGCTGGTGGAGACCCTGGCCGACGGCGGCTACGTGTTCGACCGCTTCAAGAGCAAGAAGGCCGAACCCAGGGCCCTGAAGAAGATCACCCTGATCGCCGACAAGGCCGAGCTGACCGAGGTCGAGCGCGGCAGCCTGCACGCCCGCGCCATCGCCACCGGCATGGCCTTCACCCGCGACCTCGGCAACCTGCCGCCGAACCTCTGCCACCCCAGCTTCCTGGCGGACGAGGCCAAGGCCCTGGCCAAAGCGCACAAGAACCTCAAGGTCGACATCCTCGACGAGAAGAAACTCAAGGAGCTGGGCGCCGGCGCCTTCCTCGCCGTGGCCCAGGGCAGCGAGCAGCCGCCGCGGATGATCGTGATGCAGTACAACGGCGGGCGGAAGGACGACAAGCCCTTCGCCCTGGTCGGCAAGGGCATCACCTTCGACACCGGCGGCATCAGCATCAAGCCGGCCGCCAACATGGACGAGATGAAGTACGACATGTGCGGCGCCGCCAGCGTGTTCGGCACCCTGCGCGCCGTGCTGGAATTGCAGCTGCCGATCAACCTGGTGTGCCTGCTGGCCTGCGCCGAGAACATGCCGAGCGGGCGCGCCACCCGCCCGGGCGACATCGTCACCACCATGAGCGGGCAGACCGTCGAAATCCTCAACACCGACGCCGAAGGTCGCCTGGTGCTGTGCGACACCCTCACCTACGCGGAACGCTTCAAGCCGCAGGCGGTGATCGACATCGCCACCCTCACCGGCGCCTGCATCGTCGCCCTGGGCAGCAACGTCTCGGGCCTGATGGGCAACGACGATACCCTGGTGAAGCAGATTCTCGCCGCCGGCGAGCACGCCGACGACCGCGCCTGGCAACTGCCGCTGTACGACGAGTACCAGGAGCAGCTGGACAGCCCCTTCGCCGACATCGCCAACATCGGCGGGCCGAAGGCCGGCACCATCACCGCCGGCTGCTTCCTCTCGCGCTTCGCCAAGAGCTACCACTGGGCGCACCTGGACATCGCCGGCACCGCCTGGATCAGCGGCGGCAAGGACAAGGGCGCCACCGGCCGGCCGGTACCGCTGCTCACCCAGTACCTGCTGGACCGCGCCAAGGCCTGACGCCAGCCCCGTAGCCCGGATGCAATCCGGGGGCGCTGCTGCCCCGGATTGCACCCGGGCTACGACTGATTTCCTGTAGGAGCGAACTCTGCTCGCGAACACAGGCAACCCGAAAGCTTCGCGAGCAGCTCGCTCCTACAATGACCATTCCTCCAGCGCCGACAGCCCCATGATCCGCATCGAGTTCTACGTGCTCTCCTCCGCCACCCCGGAAGGCCGCCTGCGCGCGGCCTGCCAGCTGGCGGCCAAGGCCTGGAAGGCCGGCCTGCCGGTGTTCCTGCGCGGCAGCGACGAGGCGCAGTGCGAGGAGCTGGACCGGCTGCTGTGGAGCTTCCGTCAGGAAGCCTTCGTGCCGCACGACCTCCACCAGGCTGATCCGCAGACACCAGTGGTGATCGGCCTCGACCAGGAGCCGGCGCTGGCCGGCGGCGTGCTGCTCAACCTGCACCCGCAGTTGTCGCCCCATCTCCCCCGCTTCAGCCGGGTGATCGAGATCGTCAACCAGGAGCCGGCGCTGCTGGCCCAGTGCCGCGAGAACTTCCGCCAGTACCGCAAGCTCGGCCACGACCCGCAGCGCGTGGAACTCTGAAGGAAAGCAAGGTCGAAATAGGCCTGTACTGCGCGTAGAATCCCACGCCTCGTCCCCACTCCACCGCCGCAACGCCACGCCCATGGACAGCTCCAAACCACCGAAGCGCGATCTCCTGCTGGATGATCTGGAAGCCATCCGCCAGCTGCTGGAGAAGGACCAGCTGGAACCGCCGCTGCTGACCGAAAGCCTGGATGACGATCTGCAGATTCCCCTGCTCTCGGACATCATCCAGCCGGGGCCTGGCAGTTCGCCGACCACCACCATCCCGGCCAGCCCGCCGGTGACGAGCATGCCGCTGTCCTATCCGGCGCAGCCCGCCGTGGCGCCACCCGCTGCCGGCACCGCACCCGCCAAACCAGCCGCAGCCGCATCCGCCGCCGCCCCGTCTATCGGCGCCGCCGTGCAGCAGAGCCTGCTGACCTCAGGCAAGCTGGACGCCGAGCTGCGCGCCGCCGCCCAGCTGATCCTGCAGGACGTAATCGACGACTTCGTGCCGCAGATCGAGGCCGAGCTCAAGCGCCGCCTCGACGCCCGCCTGGACCGCCTGCTCAAGTCGCCACGCGGCTGATCGCGCAAATGAAAACGCCGCTTCCCCTCGGCGGGGAAACGGCGTTCTTCCATCCGCGAACCGCGAACGATCAGGCAGCGCCCATCTTGGCGCGCATCTTCTCGCACATCTTGGTCATCTCGTCGTAGATCAGCTGCGGGTTCTGCCGCTTGATCGCCCAGGCCATGCGGCCTTGCTCGTGGGGCAGGATCATGAACTCGCCCTTGGCCACTTCCTGATACACGTAGTCGGCGATGTCGGCCGCGCTGATCGGGCTGCCCTCGAGCAGCTTGCCGACCTGCTGCTTCATCTCCGGGGTCGGGCCGCGGAAGGAATCCAGCAGGTTGGTCTGGAAGAACGACGGGCAGACCACGTGGACGCCCACGCCAACCGGCTTGAGCTCGATCAGCAGGCTTTCCGACAGCGCCACCACGCCGGCCTTGGCCACGTTGTAGTTGCTCATGGCCGGGCCCTGCATCAGGGCCGCCATGGAAGCGATGTTGATGATCCGCCCGCCGCTGGCTTCCAGCATCGGCAGGAAGGCCTTGCAGCCCTTGATCACGCCCATCAGGTTGATCGACAGCTGCCAGTCCCAGTCTTCCAGGCTGAGGTCGGCGAACATGCCGCCGGCCGCCACGCCGGCGTTGTTGACCAGCACGTCCAGGCCGCCGAAGCGTTCCTCACAGGCCTGGGCCACGGCGGTGAGCTGGCTGTAGTCGCGCACGTCGCAGCGCAGGGTGAAGCCGTCGCCCCCCGCCTCGCGCACCAGCTTCAGGGTTTCCGCCAGGCCCTGCTCGTTCACGTCGCACAGCGCCAGGCGCCAGCCCTCGCGGGCCCAGCGCAGGGCGATCTCGCGTCCCAGGCCCGAGCCGGCGCCGGTAATCATCATGCGTTTTTGCATACTGCTGCCTTTGTTCTGTGGTGAGGTTGGGGCGAGTGTAGCCAAGGCGCCCCGCGCCGCGACGCAGCATCAGGCGGCTGAATGACCGCTCACAAGCGCATCAGCGGCCGGCGCGCAGGCGCCACAGCAGCCAGAGGTAGACGGGCAGGTTGATCGCCAGCACCACGGCGCCCAGCCAGAGCTGGATCTGCGGCGTCAGCCCGGCCGGGTAGATCAGCGGGATCAGGTAGTGCTCGACGAACCCGCCGTCGTAGCCAGCCTCCCCCGCCGCCAGGCGCAACCGGTTCTCCAGCGGCGTGAGCGGGCACTGCAGGTGCAGCCACTCCACGGTCACGCCCCAGATCGCCGCCGGCAGGTGCAGCAGGGCCAGGCGCGGCCAGCGCAGCAAAGCGAGTGCGCCGCAGACCACGAACAGGATGAACGAAAAGTGCAGCAGCACGACCGCGTCGGCCGCCAATCGAAGAATCATTTTCATTCACTCCGCAGTTCATCGCAAATATATCTATCGGCGCTGTTTACCGGAAATGCCGACATCAATCCGCCGCCCCGACAATTACTTCAATATATCAATTACTTAGCGCCAAACGCAGAAGCTAAACATTCTTATTTATATTAATTTTTATATATAATTCAATAACTTATATTTGACCAACTGCAACTTGGAGCGCAAACTTCGCCATAATCACTCACAACTCCGGGCGGACTCCCTCATGAAAGGCGACAAGAAGGTCATTCAGCATCTCAACAAGATCCTTGGAAACGAGCTGGTAGCGATCAACCAGTACTTCCTGCATGCCCGCATGTATGAAGACTGGGGCCTGAACCGGCTCGGCGAGCACGAGTACAAGGAATCCATCGACGAGATGAAGCACGCCGACAAACTGGTCAAGCGCATCCTGTTCCTCGAAGGCATTCCCAACCTGCAGGATCTCGGCAAGCTTATGATCGGCGAGAACACCAAGGAAATGCTGGCCAGCGACCTGCGCCTGGAAATGCAGGCCGTGCCGGACCTGAAGGACGCTATCGCCTACTGCGAGGCCGTCGGCGACTACGGCAGCCGCGAACTGCTGGAAGACATCCTCGAATCCGAGGAAGAGCACATCGACTGGCTGGAGACCCAGCTGGGCCTGATCGACAAGGTTGGCCTGGAGAACTACCTGCAGTCGCAGATGGACGAATAAGGCCGCGAACCTCCGCCCTCGCGCCAGACGAAACGCCGCGATCCCCACCCCGGGGTCGCGGCGTTTTTCATGGCTATGTCCCGTTAGATGTTGTCGTGCCCTGAGTCTTTCTGGATCCCCGCCTGCGCGGGGATGACGAGGTAGGGGTGGAATTTCTTCCGAAACCATCATTCCCGCGAAGGCGGGACAGCAGCTGTATCGCTGAACAGCGCTTGCGCTGGCCCGAAGGGGAATAATCCAGGGGCAGGCAGCTGTAGCGCCTGCAACACGTAACGGGGGCATAGCCTTTTCACAGCGTGCCCCTTCAATCCAGCAGGGATTGCAGCAGCGCCCGCCCCTCGGGCCAGTCGCCCAGGCCGCTGTCGCTGTTGATGTGCCCGCGGGCGCCGATGTTGTGCCAGCGGCTGCTCCAGCGCGTGGCGGCGCCATGGGCGTGCTCCAGGCTGCCGTAGGGATCATCGCTGCTCGCCACTACCAGGCTGGGGAAGGCCAGCGGCAGATCGGGCACGGGCACGAAGCCCTGGATGTTCAGCTCGGCCGCCGGGCCTTCCGGGTCGGGCGGCGCCACCAGCATCGCGGCGCGGATGCGCTGGCGGGTCTGCGCGGCCCAGTGGGCGACCAGCCCGCAGCCAAGGCTATGCGCCACCAGCACGGTGCGTGGCCCGCTGGCGGCCACCGCCTGCTCCAGGGTCGCCACCCACTCCTCGCACACCGGATTCCACCAGTCGCGCTGCTCGACCCGGCGGAAACGCGGGTCCTGGCGCTGCCACAGGCTCTGCCAGTGGTCAGGACCGGAGTCGCCATAGCCGGGGATGATCAGGAAGGTGCAGTCCATGGTGCGTTCGCTCGTGCGGGAAGCCGATGCTCAACCATGCCCGAGGACGGCGGGCGCCTCAAGCCTCAGCCCGCCGTGGACTGGAAGTAATGGACACGCCAGCGCCCTGCCCCGTCGCGACGCAGTTCGATGCTGATCAGGCAGGCGCCCTCGAAGCGGGCGACGAGGCTGGGCATGTCCAGCTCGCGGTCATGCAGCCAGCGGCGCAGGCGGTTGCCGTTGGACTGCGGCGGGTGCAGCCAGACCCGCGCCAACGGCTCGCGCGAGCACAGCTGGCGCCCGACCAGATCGCCGAAGTCGCTCAGGTTGCGGCCCGTCAAACCGTCCTCCTTCAGGGTCAGGTCGTAGGCCTGTTCCATCCGGTCGTCGCGCAGCAGTTGCAGGAATTCCTCCGCCACCGCCCAGGCCGCCGCGTTGTCGTACGGCGCCTTGAGCCAGGCGTAGGTGGCCGCACCGCCCGCCAGCAGCACGCAGAGCCCGAGGGCCGCGAGCGTGCCCCGCCTCACAGGTCCACTCCGTCGACATCACGGAACAGCCGGCCGAACTGGCGCAGCAGCCAGAGCACGGCATTCACCGGCAGCTCGACCAGCAGTTCCAGCACGTCGAGCCAGGGGCTCTGCACGTCCCGTCCGCGGGGCCACAGCCAGTACGCCAGCAGGAAGCACAGCGCCATGCCGACCAGCCACGGCAGCAACGAATCGCCGGTCAGGCCGTATACCAGGCAGGCGATGCCGGCCGTGAAGGCCAGCGACGACGACAGCATGCGAAGCAGTTCCATGCTCAGTTCACTCGCGGATCACGAACAGCTTCACCACCACCCACTCCACACCCTTGTACAGGTAGCCCAGCGGGCCGTAGATGGTCGGTGGCTGTGGTGGCGTCTGCTGGAGCAGCGTCAGGCGGATGACGGACATGTGGATCTGGTCGTTGAGGATGCGCATGCGGGCTTCCATCGCGTCGATTTCCGTCTGGACGCGGTTCAGCTCCGTTTCGATCTGCAGGATGTCCTTGACGTCCCTGGCCTTGCCCAGCAGGTCGCGGAAGCGGTCGCGCAGGGCCAGGTTGGTCTTGAGCCGGGTATCCAGATCGACATACTGCTCGGTGACGTCCTTGCCCTTGACGCTGCGCGACAGCACCTTGCCGCTCTGTTCTATCTCGCTCACGGTGCTGTTGAAGAGCTTGTCGGGCACGCGGTAGACGAGATTGTAATTCATCCCCTGATAGTCGCTCTTCTCCTCGACGTATCCGCCAAGAGCGACGATGCGGGCGTTGAGTTCCGCGACCGTCTTGTCGACATCGACCACTTCCACGGAGAGATCGGCGCTCCATGCCAGCAGGCGTCCCTCGGGCCGACCAACGGACGACACCTGCTCTGCGGGAATGGATGCAGGCTCGGCGGCCGCCCTCGGCGATTCGAAGCCCTTGTTGGAGCAGCCGCCCAGCAGGGTCAGGCACAGCGCCAGGGCAACGGCGCCCCAGCGGGTAACGGGGGTATTCATCCTTGAGAGTTCCTCGGTTCGTCCATGCGTATGGCCCGCGATCATACCGCCGCCCACAAAAAAGGGCAGCCCGAAGGCTGCCCCAGTCACGCATGGGAAACCGCTGTCAGTGAGCCGAAGCGCCGCTGGCGCCGAGGCCGGTCTGCGAACGGACGAACTGCGGGTAGAAGCGCGCGCGCTCCTCGTCGGCGGCGCTGGACTTGTCGGTGATCGAGAAGAACCAGATACCGATAAAGGCCACCGCGATGGAGAACAGCGCCGGGTACTCGTAGGGGTAGACCGGAGTGGCGTTGCCGAGGATCTGCACCCAGATGGTCGGGCCGAGCACCATCAGCACCACCGCCGTGATCAGGCCCAGCCAGCCGCCGATCATGGCGCCGCGGGTGGTCAGCTTCTTCCAGTACATGGAGAGGATCAGCACCGGGAAGTTGCAGCTGGCGGCGATGGAGAAGGCCAGGCCGACCATGAAGGCGATGTTCTGCTTCTCGAACAGGATGCCCAGGCCGATGGCCAGCACGCCGAGGATCACGGTGGTGATCTTCGATACGCGCAGCTCGTCCTTCTCGTTGGCCTTGCCCTTCTTGATCACGCTGGCGTACAGGTCGTGGGACACCGCCGAGGCACCGGACAGGGTCAGGCCGGCGACCACCGCCAGGATGGTGGCGAAGGCCACGGCCGAGATGAAGCCGAGGAACAGGCTGCCGCCCACGGCATCGGCCAGGTGCACCGCCGCCATATTGTTGCCGCCGATCAGGGCGCCGGCAGCGTCCTTGAAGTCCGGGTTGGTGCCGACCAGCAGGATCGCGCCGAAGCCGATGATGAAGGTCAGGATGTAGAAGTAGCCGATGAAGCCGGTGGCGTAGAACACCGATTTGCGGGCTTCCTTGGCGTCGGAGACGGTGAAGAAGCGCATCAGGATGTGCGGCAGGCCGGCGGTGCCGAACATCAGTGCCAGGCCCAGGGAGATGGCCGAGATCGGGTCCTTCACCAGGCCGCCGGGGCTCATGATGGCCTCGCCTTTCGGGTGCGCCTTGACCGCTTCGCTGAACAGGGTGCCGAAGTCGAAGCCGACATGCTTCATCACCATCAGCGCCATGAAGGAGGCACCGGACAGCAGCAGCACGGCCTTGATGATCTGCACCCAGGTGGTGGCCAGCATGCCGCCGAACAGCACGTAGCAGACCATCAGGATGCCGACCAGCACCACCGCGACGTGGTAATCCAGGCCAAACAGCAGCTCGATCAGCTTGCCGGCGCCGACCATCTGCGCGATCAGGTAGAAGGCCACCACCACCAGCGAGCCGCAGGCGGACAGGGTGCGGATTTCCTTCTGCTTGAGGCGGAACGAGGCCACGTCGGCGAAGGTGTACTTGCCAAGGTTGCGCAGGCGTTCGGCGATCAGGAACAGGATCACCGGCCAGCCGACCAGGAAGCCGATCGAGTAGATCAGGCCGTCGTAGCCGGAGGCGAATACCAGGGCGGAAATGCCCAGGAAGGAAGCCGCCGACATGTAGTCGCCGGCGATCGCCAGGCCGTTCTGGAAGCCGGTGATACCGCCGCCGGCGGTGTAGAAGTCGGCAGCCGACTTGCTGCGCTTGGAAGCCCAGTAGGTGATGTAGAGGGTGAAGCCGACGAAGGCGACGAACATGACGATGGCCGCCATGTTCAGCGGCTGACGCTGCACGTCGCCTTCGAGAGCACCGGCAGCCCAGAGTGCCGGGGCAGCGACCATCAGGCCGATGGCAGTGAGCAGACGCGCGATCATTTCTGCACCTCGTCCAGGACTTCCTGGGTCATGCGGTCGAATTCGCCGTTGGCGCGCTTGACGTAGATGCCGGTCAGCACGAAGGCCGAGAGGATCAGGCCGACGCCCAGCGGAATGCCCAGGGTCATCGGCGAGTCGTCGCTGATGCGGGTGCCGAGCAGTTGCGGGTCGAAGGCGATCAGCAGGATGAAGGCCACGTAGAGGCCGAGCATGATGGCAGATAGGGTCCAGGCGAAGCGGTCGCGCTTGGCGACCAGTTCCTGGAAGCGCGGATTCTGCTCAATCCGCTTGTAGACGCTGTCGTTCATTGTTGTTGTCCTCCACAGCACGAGTTACGGTGAGGTCACTCTGCGAGCGGCGGACGTGGCGAGACAGACGACCTTAGTCGTAACACCCCGCCTCTCTCGACCAAAGTCTTAGCGGGTCGCTCGACGCCACAAAGAAAATCGATTCCTGGAAATCAATAAAGCGAATCTATCGAAACCATCGGCAAGGGCGATTTCACGCCTGCCCGGCCGACGCCTTAAGGTGCACCCAAGAGAACAATTCTCATTAACCGAGGTGTGCCATGCTCAAGACCGTAACCTTCACCCTCATGCACTTCTGCATCGCCTTCGGCGTCGCCTACGCCCTGACCGGCAGCATCGCGGTGGGCGGCCTGGTGGCGGCGGTCGAGCCGCTGTGCAACTCGGTGGGCTTCTACTTCCACGAGAAACTCTGGAAGCGCTTCGAGAAACCGGGTAAGGCCAGCAGCGAGATTCCCCGCCACGCCTGGCTGCACCACCACGCCTGAGCACCCCTGGAACGGGGCGCCGAGGGTTTTCCCCGGCCACCAGAAAAGCTCAACGGCCGCATTGCGCTTCCGCTAAGATGCGGGGCTTTGCCACCTCGCACTCGCAGCCGACATGACCTCCAGCCCGCGCGCCCTGCTCCTGCCGTACCTGTTCGCCCTCACCCTCGCCCTCTCGGCGCTCGCCGCCATCTGGTACGGCATCGGTCGCCCGGTGGTCCTCGACGACGTGGCCACGCCCACCCACAAGCTGCAGTGCGCCTCCTATACCCCGTTCGGCAAGGACCAGTCGCCCTTCGACAAGCCTCTGCAGATCCGCCCCGAGCAGGTGGACATCGACTTCGCCCAGCTGGCCAAGCGCTTCGAGTGCGTGCGTACCTACTCCCAGACCAGCCTAGAGGCGCTGCCCGAGCTGGCCCGCAAGCACGGCCTGAGGCTGCTGGCCGGCGCCTGGGTGAGCAGCAACCCGCTGGACACCCAGCTGGAGATCGACGCGCTGATCGCCAATGCCAAGGCCAACCCGGACGTGATCGAAGCGGTGATCGTCGGCAACGAGGCCCTGCTGCGCAAGGAAGTCACCGCCGCCCGCCTGGTCGAGCTGATCGGGCAGGTCAAGGCGCAGGTCGAGCAGCCGGTGACCTACGCGGACGTCTGGGAATTCTGGCTGCAGTACCCGGAAGTGGCGCCGGCCGTGGACTTCCTCACCATCCACCTGCTGCCCTACTGGGAAGACGACCCGACCGGCATCGACGCCGCGCTGAACCAGGTCGCCAACGTGCGCCGCACCTTCGGTACCGCCTACGCGCCCAAGGACATCCTGATCGGCGAGACCGGCTGGCCCAGCGAGGGCCGCCAGCGCGAGACGGCCGTGCCGAGCCGGGTCAACGAGGCGCTGTTCATCCGCGGCTTCGTCAAGATGGCCGAGGAGAACGGCTGGCGCTACAACCTGATCGAGGCCTTCGACCAGCCCTGGAAGCGCGAGAGTGAAGGCGCTGTGGGCGGCTACTGGGGGTTGTTCGACGCCGACCGCCAGGACAAGGGCATCCTCGCCGGCCCAGTCTCCAACCTGCCGCACTGGCCGCTGTGGCTGGGCGCGAGCGGCCTGCTGCTGCTCGCCACCCTGCTCCTCGCCGGCCGCCCGGCCTCGACCCGCGCCGCCCTGCTGCTGCCGCCGACCGCCGCGCTCGGCGCCGCCTGCGCCCTGGGCTGGAGCGAACTGGCCCTGATCGGCAGCCGCTTCTGGGGCGAATGGCTGTGGGCCGCCGCCCTGCTCGGCCTGAATCTGCTGGTGCTGGCGCACGCCGTGCTGGCCCTGTCGACACGCGGTGGCTGGCGCGAACGCGCCTTCGCCTGGCTGGAGGCCCGTGGTGGCTGGTGGCTGGCGGCGGCCGGCTTCGCCGGCGCGGTGGTGATGCTCGGCCTGGTGTTCGACTCGCGCTACCGCAGCTTCCCCAGCGTGGCCCTGCTGCTGCCGGCGCTGGTCTACCTGTGCCGCCCGGTGCGCGGGCCGCGCCGGGAACTGGCGCTGCTGACCGTCATCACCGGCGCGGGCATCGCCCCGCAGCTGTACCAGGAAGGCCTCTACAACCTGCAGGCCATCGGCTGGGCGCTGACCAGCACGCTGCTGGTCGCGGCCCTGTGGCGCAGCCTTCGCGCCTCGCGGGGCTGAGGCGGATCAGGCCGGGCGCGGCGCGCGCACCAGCCTGAGGCCGGCCAGCACCAGGGCGAACACGGCCATGCTGGCGCTGTACAGCACCAGGGCGGGAATGCCGAAGAACAGCGCCAGCCCGCCGAGGGCCTTGCCCGCCCGGCCCGGCACGACGAAGGCCACGATGGCCAGCACCAGCGCGATCCAGGCGATCACCCGGAAATGGATCAGGTAGCCCAGCCCGGCGCGGACCTGGCACTCCCAGCGCGCGGCCTGCTCCACGCAGGCGCCCACCCACTGGCCATCCTCCATCAGGGCGAAGCGCACGCCGTAGCTGGCCGCCAGCCACAGCGGCACTACCAGCAACAGCAGCAGAACAGGAAAATGGCGGGACATCTTGGCGCTCCGGCGGTCCGAAAAGGCGCCCAGCTTAATCCGCCCATCCCCGAGCGCAATACCGGACACTAGAATTCACGCCATGAACGCCCGCCGCCTGTTACTCGCCCTGGTCCTGCTGACGCTGATCGCGCTCGGCTGGCAGTGGCTGCGCCCGCAGACGCCGATGCCCCAGGTGACCACCACGGGCGGTGTCATCCGTCTCGACGGCCACACCATCACGCCGATGCAGCCGTTCCAGCTGGAGGCCCTGGTGCTGGGCCGCGAGGACTACCGCTTCGACCGCGGCGCCAAGGTCTCGCCCACGGACCTGGCGCTGGGCTGGGGACCGATGGCCGACCCGCAGGTGCTGGCGCGCATCGACATCCGCCAGGGCAACCGCTGGTACTACTGGCGCACGGCCGACTTTCCCATCCCCCGTCGCGACATCGAGACCCACAGTGCCAACATGCACCTGATCCCGGCCAACCAGGCCGTGGCCCACACCCTCAAGCGCATCAGGCCCGGCCAGCGCATCGCCCTGTCCGGGCAACTGGTGCGGGTGGACGGCGACGACGGCTTCCACTGGCAAAGCTCCCTGACCCGCGACGACGTGGGCGAAGGCGCCTGCGAGCTGATCTGGCTGGAGAGCCTGAGTGCGCTGGACTAGCCGCGTCGGGGTCCGTATATAGGCTTGCAAAGCCAAACGGCACTCGCAACGCTTGCACTTGTCATAAGCCCGGTATTCACTTCAGCAGTCCTTCGCCAAGGAATCTGGCCATGTCCCGTCTCCCACTCCTCGCTGCCCTGCTCGGCGGCCTGCTCTCCGGTGCGCCGGCGCTGGCCGCCGACATCGATGCCGCGGCCTACGGCTACCCGCTGGCCAACCCCTTCGAGGCCACCATCGCCACCACGCCGCCGGAGCTGCGCTCGCAGCTGCCCACCGACGACGACATCGACCAGGCCGACTACGAGCTGAAGCTGCGCCCCGAGCGCGAATTCGAGCTGCCCGACAACTTCTGGCCGGTGAAGAAGCTGCGCTACCGCCTGGCCCGCCAGGACGGCAACGCGCCGCTGATCTTCATCATCTCCGGCACCGGCGCCAGCTACGCCAGCGGCAAGACGGAAGACCTCAAGCGCCTGTTCTACGGTGCCGGCTACCACGTCGTGCAGCTGTCCTCGCCGACCAGCTACGACTTCATGAGTGCCGCCTCGCGCACCGCCACCCCGGGCCTGTCCAAGCAGGACGCCGAGGACCTGTACCGGGTGATGATGGCCGTGCGCGCGCAGCACCCGGACCTGGAAATCAGCGAGTACCACCTCACCGGCTACAGCCTGGGCGCGCTCAACGCCGCCTTCGTCAGCGAACTGGACGAGCGCCTGCGCAGCTTCAATTTCAAGCGCGTGCTGCTGCTCAACCCGCCGGTCAACCTGTACACCTCGGTAACCAACCTGGACCGCCTGGTGCAGACCCGGGTCGCCGGCGTCGACAACGGCACCACCTACTTCGAGCTGATCCTGACCAAGCTCACCCGCTACTTCGAGGAACAGGGCCACATCGACCTCAACGACGCCCTGCTCTACGACTTCCAGCAGTCCGGGCAGAAGCTCAGCGACGAGCAGCTCGCCATGCTGATCGGCAGCTCGTTCCGCTTCTCGGTGTCGGACATGGCCTTCACCGCCGACCTGATCAACCGCCGCGGCCTGATCACCCCGCCGCGCTACCCGATCAGCGAGGGCACCAGCCTGACACCGTTCTTCAAGCGTGCGCTGCAATGCGACTTCGACTGCTACATCGTCGAGCAGCTGATGCCCTACTGGCGCGAGAAATTCGACGGCGGCAGCCTGCCGCAACTGGTCGACGAGGTCAGCCTGTACGCCCTCGAGGACTACCTGAAGAAGAGTCCCAAAGTGGCGGTGATGCACAACGCCGACGACCTGATCCTCGGCCCCGGCGACCTCGGCTTCCTGCGCCGCACCTTCGGCGAGCGCCTGACCCTCTACCCGCGCGGCGGGCACTGCGGCAATCTCAACTACCGCGTCAACGGCGACGCCATGCTGGAGTTCTTCCGTGGCTAGAAAATGGACCTTCACGCTCGCCCTGCTGCTCGCCACCGGCCTGGCCCGGGCCGAACCCGTCGTGGACGAGGACGGCTTCACCAATCCGCTGGACCAGCTGGAATTCAACCCCTACCTGGACCAGCGCGAATTCGAGCGCTCCACCATGGGCGCGCTGGCCGTCTACGACCCGTGGGAGTCCTGGAACCGCCGGGTCTACCACTTCAACTACCGCTTCGACGAGTGGGTGTTCCTGCCGGTGGTGCGCGGCTACCGCTACGTCACCCCGAGCTTCGTGCGCACCGGGGTGAGCAACTTCTTCGGCAACCTGGGCGACGTGCCCAACCTGCTCAACAGCCTGCTGCAGTTCAAGGGCAAACGCTCGATGCAGACCACCGGGCGCCTGCTGGTCAACACCACCATCGGCATCGCCGGCCTGTGGGATCCGGCCACGCGCATGGGCCTGCCCCGGCAAAGCGAGGACTTCGGCCAGACCCTGGGCTTCTACGGCGTGCCGGACGGTCCCTACGTCATGCTGCCGCTGCTGGGTCCCTCCAACCTGCGCGACACGGGTGGGCGGGTGTTCGACTTCGTTGCCGAGAACCAGATCAACTACCTCAACGTCGCCGAAGTCAGCAGCGATCACCCGGAGATCACCCTGCTGCGGGTGGTGGACACGCGCTACAGCACCAACTTCCGCTACGGCCAGCTGAACAGCCCGTTCGAGTACGAGAAGGTGCGCTACGTCTACCGCGAGGCGCGCAAGCTGCAGGTCGCCGAGTGACGCCCCTCTCCCTCGGGAGAGAGGGCGGGAGTGAGGTTCTTGCAGGCACCTCAAACCCTATTGAGTCGCACTAGCGCGACGACAGCACCGGCGCCTCGTCGATCGCCACCTCGGTATGGCCGAGGAAACGGCACAGGGCGCCCTTCTGTGTCATCGCATCCTGATAGCCGAGCTCGATCAGCTCCCGGCAGTAACCGGGTTCGAACAGCAGGTAGCTGAGCACGCCGGCGCCGCTGGCGCGGGTCGCGCCGGGGCCGCGCAGGAAGAAGCGCATGGAGCGCGGCAGTTCGTGGCGGTGGCGCGCGGCAATCTGGTCCAGCGGCTGGCTGGGCGAGATCACCAGCACCTCCACCGGTTTCAGTCCCAGGCCGCGCGGGCGCAGGCCGGAAGGCACCAGGCGGCTCATGTGGTTGAGCCGTTCCAGGGTCTCGATGTCGCCTTCCAGGCTGTCGATGAAGGTGCTGTTGAGCATGTGCCCGCCGATCTGCGCCAGGGTCGGCGGCAGGCCGCTGCGCGGGCGCACCACCTGCTGGTTGACGTCCTTGCCGACCGGGTTGCCACTCACCCCCACCACCAGCACGCGGTTGGCGCCCAGATGCAGGGCGGGGCTGATCGGCGCCGACTGGCGCACCGCGCCGTCGCCGAAGTATTCGCGGTGGACCTTCACCGGCGGGAAGATCAGTGGGATCGCCGCGCTGGCCAGCAGGTGCTCCAGCTTCAGGCGGGTCGGCACGCCCACGCGGCGATGGCGGAACCAGGGGTCGATGGTGGCGCGGCCCTGGTAGAAGGTCACCGCCTGGCCGCTCTCATAGCCGAAGGCGGTCACCGCCACCGCGCGCAGCTGGCGCATGCGCACCGCCGCGGCGATGCCGGAAAAATCCAGCTCGCGGGCCAGCAGGCCGCCCAGCGGCGAGCTGTCGAGCAGCGCCACCGGCAGGTCCTTGCCCAGCCCCAGGAGGCTATGGCCGAGGAAGCGGCTGGCCTGGCGCAGCACGCCCGGCCAGTCGCTGCGGTACACGTCGGCACAGTGGAAGGCCTGCCAGACCTCGTTCAGCCGGCGCACCGCGCTGGCGAAGTGCAACGCTCCGCAGGCCAGCCCCACGGCGTTGATGGCGCCGGCCGAGGTACCGACGATGACCGGAAAGGGATTGCGGCACGACTCGCCGAGCAGATCGGCGATCGCCCCCAGCACGCCCACCTGATAGGCCGCCCGCGCCCCGCCCCCGGAAAGGATCAGACCGGTGACGGGCCTGGCGACATCCACTGCTTCGGTCATGGGCGCTTCCACTGTTTCCTGAGAGTCTAGGAGGTGCGCTTGCGGTACAGGCGCGGCTCGCCCACCGGCCGGGTCTTGAAGCGGCGGTGCGCCCAGAGATACTGAGCGGGGCACTGGCTGACCGCCTGTTCGATCCAGCGATTGATGCGCAGGCAGTCGGCCTCCTCGCTGTCGCCGGGGAAGTCCGCCAGCGGCGGATGGATCACCAGCCGGTAGCCGGAACCGTCGGCCAGGCGCTCCTGGGTGAAGGGCACCACCCGCGCCTTGCCCAGGCGGGCGAACTTGGTGGTGGCGGTGACCGTGGCCGCCGGAATGCCGAACAGCGGCACGAAGATGCTCTGCTTGCGGCCGTAGTCCTGATCCGGCGCGTACCAGATGGCACGGCCGGCGCGCAGCACCTTGAGCATGGCGCGGATGTCCTCGCGCTCGATGGCGGTGGCGTCGCGGTTGTGCCGCTCGCGGCCGCGGCGCTGGATATAGTCGAACAGCGGGTTCTTGTGCTCGCGGTACATGCCGTCAATGGTGTGCACCTGGCCGAGCAGCGCCGCGCCGATCTCCAGGGTGGTGAAGTGCAGCGCCATCAGGATCACGCCCTGCCCCTCCTGCTGGGCCTGCCGCAGGTGTTCCAGCCCCTCGATGTGGGCCAGCCGGGCCAGGCGCTTCTGCGGCCACCACCAGCTCATGGCCATCTCGAAGAAGGCGATGCCGGTGGACGCGAAGTTCTCCTTCAGCAGCCGAGCACGCTCAGCCTCGCTCCTGTCGGGAAAGCACAACTCCAGGTTGCGCGCCGCGATGGCCGGACGAGAGCCTGCGGTGTGGTACATCAGCGCGCCGAGCCAGCGGCCGAACACCAGCAGCACCCGGTACGGCAACTGCACCAGCAACCACAGCAGCCCCAGGCCCAGCCACAGCAGCCAGAAACGCGGGTGAAGGAAGTAGGCGCGAAATTGCGGGCGGTCCATTGTGATTCCGGGCAGGCGACAAATCCCGCCATTCTACAGCAGCGCTCGCGGCTTGCGGCGCTGCGGCCTTCTCGTTATAAGTCGTGCCCATTCAATGCAGTGGGCAGACCATGAGCCAAGCCGACCTCCTCGACCAAGACCCCGTGTTCCAGCTCAAGGGCAGCATGCTCGCCATCACCATCCTGGAACTGGCGCACAACGACCCGGAGCGCCTGGACCGGCAGCTGGCCGAAAAGGTGGCCCAGGCCCCCAATTTCTTCCAGAACACGCCGCTGGTGCTGGCCCTGGACAAGCTGCCGGAAGGTGAAGGCGACCTCGATCTGGGCAAACTGATGGAGGTCTGCCGGCAGCACGGCCTGCGCACCCTGGCCATCCGCGCCAGCCGCGAGACCGACATCGCCGCCGCCGAAACCCTGGACATTCCGGTCCTGCCGCCTTCCGGCGCCCGGGAGAAGCTGATCGAGCCAGTGGAGGCGCGCAAGAAGGAAGCGAAACCGGCCGAACCGCAGTACAAACCGACCCGGATCATCACCACACCGGTGCGCGGCGGCCAGCAGATCTACGCCCAGGGCGGCGACCTGGTGGTGATGGCGCCGGTCAGTGCCGGCGCGGAACTTCTCGCCGATGGCAATATCCATGTGTACGGTCCGTTGCGCGGACGTGCCCTGGCCGGCGTGAAGGGCGATGCCAGGGCGCGGATCTTCTGCCAGCAGATGGGCGCCGAGATGCTCTCCGTGGCCGGTCAGTACAAGACCGCCGAGGACCTGCGCCGCGACCCTCTGTGGGGCCAATCGGTACAGGTCAGCCTGTCGGGAGACGTGTTGAACATCACCCGCCTTTAACGGATACTGCGGCCAATTTTCAAGGACCAAAAAAGCCTTCGGAAGCCCGTATTTCGGCTCAGAAAAGCTTTTATTTTCAAATATTTGGGGTAAATCACCTTGGCCAAGATCCTCGTAGTCACTTCCGGCAAGGGCGGCGTGGGCAAAACCACCACCAGCGCCGCCATCGGTACCGGCCTCGCCCTGCGTGGCCACAAGACCGTCATCGTCGACTTCGACGTGGGCCTGCGTAACCTGGACCTGATCATGGGTTGCGAGCGCCGCGTGGTGTACGACTTCGTCAACGTGATCAACGGCGAGGCGACCCTGACCCAGGCCCTGATCAAGGACAAGCGCCTCGAGAACCTCTACGTGCTGGCCGCCAGCCAGACCCGCGACAAGGACGCCCTGACCAAGGACGGCGTCGGCCGCGTGATCGACGAACTGGCGCAGAACTTCGAATACGTCATCTGCGACTCCCCGGCCGGCATCGAGACCGGTGCCCACCTGGCCATGTACTACGCCGACGAAGCCATCGTCGTGACCAACCCGGAAGTTTCCTCGGTCCGCGACTCCGACCGCATGCTGGGCCTGCTGGCCAGCAAGTCGCGCCGTGCCGAGCAGGGCCAGGAGCCGATCAAGGAACGCCTGCTGCTGACCCGCTACAACCCGGAGCGCGTGACCAAGGGCGAGATGCTCGGCGTGGAAGACGTCGAGGAAATCCTCGCCATCAACCTGCTGGGCGTGATCCCGGAATCCCAGGCCGTGCTGAAGGCGTCCAACCAGGGCGTGCCGGTCATCCTCGACGAGCAAAGCGACGCCGGCCAGGCCTACGGCGACGCCGTCGACCGCCTGTTGGGCAAGGACGTGCCCCACCGCTTCCTCGATGTCCAGAAGAAAGGGCTCATGCAACGCCTGTTTGGAGCGCGCTAATGAACATTTTCGACTTCTTTCGTGAACGCAAGAAGGAAACCCCTGCGTCGATCGCGAAAGAGCGTCTGTCGATCATCGTCGCCCACGAGCGCGGCCAGCGCAGCCAGCCGGACTACCTGCCGGCCCTGCAGAAGGAACTGGTCGAGGTGATCCGCAAATACGTCAAGATCGAGCAGGATCAGGTGCAGGTGGCGCTGGAGAACCAGGGCAGCTGCTCCATCCTCGAACTCAACATCACCCTGCCTGATCGCTGATCGGGTTGCGGTGAGCGACGGCGGCCACGGCCGCCGTTGTCATTTGTGGAAAAGCCATGCCGCTGTCGAACATCCACATCATCCACCAGGACGACGCCCTGCTGGTGATCAACAAGCCCACCCTGCTGCTCTCGGTGCCCGGCCGCGCCGAGGACAACCGCGACTGCCTGATCACCCGCCTGCAGGAGAACGGCTACCCCGAGGCGCGGATCGTCCACCGCCTGGACTGGGAGACCTCCGGCCTCATCGTCCTGGCCCGCGACCCGGACAGCCACCGCGAGCTGTCGCGCCAGTTCCATGACCGCGAGACCGAGAAGGCCTACACCGCCCTGTGCTGGGGCCAGCCGGAACTCGACAGCGGCAGCGTCGACCTGCCCCTGCGCTACGACCCGCCGACCAAGCCACGCCACGTGGTGGACCATGAGCAGGGCAAGCACGCCCTGACCTTCTGGCGCGTGGTCGAGCGCTGCGGCCACTACTGCCGGGTGGAACTGACGCCCATCACCGGCCGCTCGCACCAGTTGCGCGTGCACATGCTCTCCATCGGCCACCCGCTGCTCGGCGACCGCCTCTACGCCCACGACGAAGCCCTGGCCGCCCACGAGCGCCTGTGCCTGCACGCCAGTATGCTCGCCCTGACCCACCCGCAGAGTGGCCAGCGCCTGCGCTTCGACTGCCCGGCGCCGTTCTGAGCGTGGCCGACTTCGACGTCGCCACTCGCGGCGCGCCCGCCCATCCCACGCTGCTGGAAGCCCTGCGCCACTGGAACGGCGCGCCGGGCCTGGCCCTGGACCTGGGCTGCGGCATGGGCCGCGACAGCCTCGAACTGCTCCGCCAGGGCTGGCGGGTGCAGGCCATCGACAACCGCCAGGCCGCCCTCGACGGGCTGGGCGAGCAGGCGGGTGCATGGGCCGAACGGCTCGAACTGCGCTGCGGCGCCTTCCAGGCGCTGGAACTGCCCGAGGCCGAACTGATCAATGCCAGCTTCGCCCTGCCCTTCTGCCCGCCGGCGGACTTTCCCGGGCTGTGGCGCAGCATCGGGCAGGCGCTGGTGCCGGGAGGCCTGTTCACCGGCCACTTCTTCGGCGAGCGTGACCAGTGGCAGGCACGCGACCTGACCCTGCACACCCGCGCTGAACTCGCACGGCTGCTCGACGACTGGGAGCCACTGCAGTTCGAGGAGCACGAGTGGGACGGCAAGACCGCCACCGGCCACGCCAAGCACTGGCACCTGTTCGCCGTGGTCGCCCGCAGGCGCTGAGCCCTTTCACGACGACAGTGCGATAAACTCGGGCCATCGCCGTCCGGAGTCCGTCATGCGAGCAGAACTGAACCAGGGCCTGATCGATTTTCTCAAGGCCTCGCCCACGCCCTTCCACGCCACCCGCAGCCTGGCGCAGCGCCTGCACAGCGCCGGCTTCCGCCCGCTGGACGAGCGCGAGCCCTGGCACACCGAGCCCGGCGGCCGCTACTACGTGACCCGCAACGACTCCTCGATCATCGCCTTCCGCCTCGGCAACCGCCCGCCGCTGGAAGGCGGCCTGCGCCTGGTCGGCGCCCACACCGACAGCCCCTGCCTGCGGGTCAAGCCGCAGCCGGAGCTGCAGCGTCAGGGCTTCTTCCAGCTGGGCGTGGAGGTCTACGGCGGCGCCCTGCTGGCGCCCTGGTTCGACCGCGACCTGTCCCTGGCCGGGCGGGTGACCTTCCGCGAGAGCGGCCGGGTCAAGAGCCAGTTGATCGACTTCGAGCAACCCATCGCCGTCATCCCCAACCTGGCCATCCACCTCAACCGCGAGGCCAACCAGGGCTGGCCGATCAACGCCCAGACCGAACTGCCACCGATCCTCGCCCAGATCAGCGGCGACGAGCGTGCCGACTTCCGCGCCCTGCTCGCCGACCGCCTGGCCAGCGAGCACGGCATCGCCGCCGACGCGGTGCTGGATTACGAGCTGAGCTTCTACGACACCCAGGGCGCCGCCGTCATCGGCCTCAACCAGGACTTCATCGCCGGCGCCCGCCTGGACAACCTGCTGTCCTGCTACGCCGGCCTGCAGGCGCTGCTCACGGCCGGGGGCGACGAGAGCTGCGTGCTGGTATGCACCGACCACGAGGAAATCGGCTCCTGCTCGGCCTGCGGTGCCGACGGCCCGTTCCTCGAACAGGTGCTGCGCCGCGTGCTGCCGGAGGGCGACGCCTTCGTCCGGGTCATCCAGAAGTCGCTGCTGGTGTCGGCCGACAACGCCCACGGCGTGCATCCCAACTACGCCGACAAGCACGACGCCAACCACGGCCCGAAGCTCAACGCCGGCCCGGTGATCAAGGTCAACAGTAACCAGCGCTACGCCACCAACAGCGAGACCGCCGGCTTCTTCCGCCACCTGTGCCTGGCCGAAGAGGTGCCGGTGCAGAGCTTCGTGGTGCGCAGCGACATGGGCTGCGGCTCGACCATCGGCCCGATCACCGCCAGCCAGCTGGGCGTGAACACCGTGGACATCGGCCTGCCGACCTTCGCCATGCACTCCATCCGCGAACTGGCCGGCAGCCATGACCTGGCCCACCTGGTAAGGGTGCTGACTGCGTTCTACGCCAGCGCCGAACTGGCCTGAGCCCCTCTCCCAAGAGAAGCTGGGAAAGAACCGCCCTTCAGTCCGGCACTTCGACGCTGACCCGCACGGCGTCGTGGCGCCAGAACTCCAGGTCGCAATCGATGATCCGCCCGTGCTGGTCGCGGTTGACCCGGGTGATACGCAGGCCCGGGCTGCCCGGCGCGGCCTTGAGGTTGAGCGCCGCCTCGGCCGGCAGCACGGTGGGCAGGATGTCGAAGGCCACCCGGCCATAGCGGATGTCGTAGCGGCTGGCATACAGCTCGGTCAGCGAGGCCGTCAGGTCGTGGTCGAGGATGCCGGGGAAATAAGCCGGGTTCAGGTAGTGCTCGACGTAGAGCACCAGCCGCCCGTCAATGCGCCGCACCCGTCGGATCTGCAGCACCGCCGACAGCGCCGGCAGCTCCAGGCGCGCGCAGATATCAACCGGCGCCGGCATCGAGCGCGCACTCAGCAGCTCGGTCGCGGGCTGCCGCCCCTGTTCGCGCGCCATCGCGTGAAAATGGCTGCGCCCCAGCGGGTTGTAGGCCAGGCGCCGGGGCGAGACGAACCAGCCGCGGCGCTCCTCGCGATAGATGCGGCCCTCGGCCTCCAGCTGGCCCAGCGCCTCGCGCAGGGTGATGCGGGTGGTCTCGAACAGCTCGCTGAGGCGGCGCTCGGCCGGCAGCTTGCCGCCCTCCGGCAGCAGGCCGTACTCGATCTGTTCGAGCAGCGCGCGGCCGATGGCGGTGACGGTACGGGGCGCTTCTTCGCGCATCAGGCTTCTCCCATCTGGACTAGACCAGCACCGGAACCCTGCCCGGATGTGGCCATGTTAGGCAGCCTAGATGACTGCCGGATGACAGCCGCAGCCTTCGTGCGGCCTGCCGAAGGTAGTGGGCCAGTCGAGCAGCGCCTGAGCGTCCGTACGCCTGTCTCGCCGCCATGAAAACGTCACACAAGGCTTCTAGATTGAGCCGCAGCCGCACTGATCTAGACCAACCCGACTAAGGAGCTCCACATGAAACGCCTGCTGCTGGCTTCACTGCTGGGATCGGCCATCGTTCTGGGCAACCAGGCCATGGCCAGCGAAGACCTGAAGGCGCTGGAACAGGCCGCCCGCGCCGAGGGCGAAGTCAACAGCGTCGGCATGCCCGACAGCTGGGCCAACTGGAAGGACACCTGGGCCGACCTGAACAGGCTGTATGGCCTCAAGCACATGGACACCGACATGAGCTCAGCCCAGGAAATCGCCAAGTTCGAGGCCGAGAAGGACAACGCCAGCGCCGACATCGGCGACGTCGGCGCCGCCTTCGGCCCCATCGCCGTGCAGAAGGGCGTGACCCAGCCCTACAAGCCGAGCACCTGGGAGCAGATCCCGTCCTGGGCCAAGGACCAGGACGGCCACTGGATGCTGGCCTATACTGGCTCCATCGCCTTCATCGTCAACAAGCGGCTGGTCAAGGAGGCCCCCAGGTCCTGGGCCGACCTCAAGCAGGGCAGCTACCGGGTCGCCATCGGCGACGTCAGCGCCGCCGCCCAGGCCGTCAACGGCGTACTGGCCGCGGCCATCGCCAACGGCGGCGACGAGAAGAACATCCAGCCGGGCCTGGACTTCTTCTCCGAGATCGCCAAGCAGGGCCGCCTGTCGCTGTCCAACCCGAACATCCAGACCCTGGAGAAGGGAGAGGTGGAAGTCGGCGTGGTGTGGGACTTCAACGGCCTGTCCTATCGCGCCCAGATCGACCCGAACCGCTTCGAGGTGCTGATCCCGTCCGACGGCTCGGTGATCTCCGGCTACACCACCGTCATCAACAAGTACGCCCGGCATCCGAACGCCGCCAAGCTGGCGCGCGAGTACATCCTCAGCGACGCCGGCCAGATCAACCTGGCCAAGGGCAACGCCCGGCCGATCCGTGCCGAGCACCTGGTCCTGCCGGCAGAGGTTCAGGCCCGGCTGCTGCCCAACGAGCAGTACGCCAAGGTCCAGCCGATCAGGGACGCCGCCGCCTGGGAAGCGACCTCCAAGGCCCTGCCGCAGCTGTGGCAGGAACACGTGATCATCGAAATGCAGTGAACGCGACGCGGAGCCCGCACGGGCTCCGCTTTCATTGCGGTCATGCGCTGACGCACACTGGCCCGGCGCACCCCACGACAACCCCTGTACAAGGAGCCGCTCACGTGAGAGTCGCACTGCGCGGCAAGTGGCTGGCGCTGCTCTGCCTGCTGCCCTTCGCCGTCTTCTTCTTCACCTTCCAGGTCGCCCCGCTGCTGTGGGTCGCGGTGCACAGCCTGATCGTCGGCGACACCTGGAGCCTGGCCAACTTCGAGAAGATCCTCGCCTCGCGCTTCTACCGGCAGGCCATCGGGCACAGCCTGGAGATCGCCTTCTGGTCGAGCCTGTTCGGCATCGCCATCGCCATCCTCGGCAGCTACTCCCTGCGCCAGGTGGACTCGAAACTGCGCGACTTCGTCATGGCCTTCTCCAACATGACCAGCAACTTCGCCGGGGTGCCGCTGGCCTTCGCCTTCATCATCCTGCTCGGCTTCAACGGCGCGCTGACCCTGCTGCTCAAGCAGGCCGGGCTGATCGAGGGCTTCAACCTCTACTCCAAGACCGGCCTGATCGTGCTCTACACCTATTTCCAGATTCCCCTGGGCGTGCTGCTGCTCTACCCCGCCTTCGACGCCCTGCGCGAGGACTGGCGCGAATCGGCCCAGCTGCTCGGCGCCGGCCCCTGGCAGTTCTGGCGCCACATCGGCCTGCCGGTGCTGACCCCGGCGCTGCTCGGCACCTTCGTCATCCTGCTGGCCAACGCCCTGGGCGCCTATGCCACCGTGTACTACCTGACCACCGGCAACTTCAACGTGCTGCCGATCCGCATCGCCGGCCTGGTGGCCGGCGACATCAGCCTCGACCCGAACCTGGCCAGCGCCCTGGCGATGATGCTGGTCGGCCTGATGGCGCTGATCACCGTGGTGCACCAGTGGCTGCTGCGCAGGAGCTACCACGATGCGCGCTGAAGCCAGGCCCGCCGCCCTCTACCACCGCGTGGTGGTCTGGCTGCTGTTCGCCATCCTGCTGCTGCCGCTGGCGGCCACCCTGCTCTACTCGCTGTCCACCAGTTGGTCGGCGAGCATCCTGCCGGACGGCCTGACCCTCAAGTGGTACCTGGCGCTGTGGAGCGACGCGCGCTTTCTCGCCGCCTTCGGCCAGTCACTGCTGGTGTGCGTCGGCGCCCTGCTGCTGGCGGTGCTGCTGATCCTGCCGCTGCTGTTCGTGGTGCACTACCACTTCCCCAGGCTCGACCGGCTGATGAACATCCTCATCCTGCTGCCCTTCGCGGTGCCGCCGGTGGTGTCCTCGGTGGGCCTGCTGCAGCTCTACGGCTCCGGCCCGCTGGCGATGGTCGGCACACCGTGGATCCTGATCGGCTGCTACTTCACCGTGGCCCTGCCGTTCATGTACCGTGCGATCACCAACAACCTGCAGGCGATCAACCTGCGCGACCTGGTGGATGCCGCCCACCTGCTCGGCGCCAGCACCTGGAAGGCCGCGTTCCTGGTGGTGCTGCCCAACCTGCGCAACGGCCTGATGGTGTCGCTGTTCCTCTCGTTCAGCTTCCTGTTCGGCGAGTTCGTGTTCGCCAACCTGCTGGTCGGCACCCGCTACGAGACCCTGCAGGTGTACCTGAACAACATGCGCAACAGCAGCGGCCACTTCAACAGCGCCCTGGTGATCTCCTACTTCTTCTTCGTACTACTGTTCACCTGGGCGGCCACCCGCCTGAACAAGGACAAGACACAGGCATGAGCTACCTTTCCATCCGCAATCTGCACAAACGCTACGGCGCCACGCCGGTGTTCCAGGACATCCACTGCGAGATCGGGCGCGGCGAGTTCGTCACCCTGCTCGGCCCCTCCGGCTGCGGCAAATCCACCCTGCTGCGCTGCATCGCCGGCCTCACCGGGGTCGATGGCGGGCAGATCCTCCTCGACGGCCAGGACCTGGTGCCGCTGTCGCCGCAGAAGCGCGGCGTCGGCATGGTGTTCCAGAGCTACGCCCTGTTCCCGAACATGACGGTCGCGCAGAACGTCACCTTCGGTCTGCGCATGCAGAAGGTCGGCAAGGACGAGAGCGCCCGGCGGGTCGACGAGGTGCTGCGCCTGGTGGAGCTGAACGACTACGCCACGCGCTACCCGCACCAGCTCTCCGGCGGCCAGTGCCAGCGCGTGGCACTGGCCCGCTCGCTGGTCACCCGCCCGCGCCTGCTGCTGCTCGACGAGCCGCTGTCGGCCCTCGACGCGCGCATCCGCAAGCACCTGCGCGAGCAGATCCGCGCCATCCAGCAGGAGCTGGGGCTGACCACCCTGTTCGTCACCCATGACCAGGAGGAGGCGCTGACCATGAGCGACCGCATCTTCCTGATGAACGCCGGGCGGATCGTCCAGAGCGGCGATGCCGAATCCCTCTACACCGAGCCCGTCGACGCCTTCGCCGCCGGCTTCATCGGCAACTACAACCTGCTCGACGCCGAGGCTGCCAGCCGCCTGCTGCTGCGCCCGGTGGGCGGCCGCATCGCCATCCGTCCCGAGGCCATCCGCCTGGAGGACAGCGGCGCTATCGCCGCCGAGGTGCTCGGCCACAGCCTGCTCGGCAACGTCATTCGCTACCGGGTGCAGGCCAACGGCGTGGAATTGCTGGTGGACGTGCTCAATCGCTCGCAAGGCTCGCTGATCGACCGGGGCCAGTGCGTCGGCCTGTCCATCGACAGCGCTTCGATCCGGGAGGTGGCCTGATGGCCCTGGCGATCTTCGATCTCGACGAAACCCTGATCCATGGCGACTGCGCCTCGCTCTGGGCGCAGCACATGGCCGACCTCCAGTGGGTCGACCGCGACTCCTTCGTGCCCCGCGAGCAGGAGCTGATGGCGCTGTACTCCCGCGGCGAGCTGGCGATGGAGGACTACATGACCTTCACCCTGGCACCGCTGGTGGGACGTACGCCGGAGGAGGTGGAGTTCATCGTCGGCCCCTTCGTCGAGGACGTGATCGAGCCGATCATCTTCAGCGACGCCATGCGCTGCCTGGCGACCCACCGCGCTGCCGGCGACCGCCTGCTGATCGTCTCCGCCTCGGCGCATTTCCTGGTGAGCGCCATCGCCGAACGGCTGGGCGTGGCGGAGGTGCTGGCCATCGACTGCGAACTGCAGCATGGCGGCTACAGCGGCAACCTCTCGGGCGTCCCGACCTACCGCGAAGGCAAGGTCACGCGACTGCGGGCCTGGCTGGAGAGCGAGGGCGAATCGCTAGACGGCGCGCACTTCTACTCCGACTCGCACAACGACCTGCCGCTGCTGCAGCTCGTCCCGCACCCCCACACCGTCAACCCGGACCCGACCCTGCGCGCTCACGCCGAGCAGGCCGGCTGGAATATCCTGCACTGGAACTGACCGTCCTCCTATCAACGCCCCAAGGCAAGGATGCCAACGTGAAATACCCCCTCCTCGCGCTGTGCCTGCTGGCCACCTCCACACTGCAGGCCCAGGTCTTCGTCTGCCCGCAGGCGCCACAGGCGGCCGGCGCCGACTGGCAGCGCTTCACGCCCGATACGCCCGCGACCGACGGCGGGTGGCGATCCATCATCGAGCTGTACGCGGGCGACCCGCGCCAGGGAGCCGCGCTGATCGAGTCGGACTCGGTCAACGAGATCGGCGTCGCACCGCTGGACTGGACCCTCTCCGGCCAGCCGCCATACATGGCCTGCACCTTCGCCGACAACGAGCTGCGCCTGGTCCGCCCGCTGCCGGCCGGCCTGAGCTACTGCGTGGCCGACAACGAATTCGAGGACCTGCACGCGCAGCTGGAGTGCCGCTGAGGCCTCAGCTCAGGCTTTCGTCGATCAGCAGCACCAGCTTGCCGGCCACGCCATTACCAGCCAGCTCGGCGAAGGCCTGTTCGGCGTCCGCGGCCGGGAAAGCCCGCTCGAGCCGGGGCTGCAGCCGCCCCTCCTCGAACAGCGGCCAGACATGGCGCTGCAGGTCGGCCATCAGCTCGGCCTTGAACTGTTCGTCTCGATTGCGCAGGGTCGAGCCGATCAGCTGGATGCGCTTGCCCAGCACCAGGGCCATGTCCAGCTGCGCCTTGCTGCCGCCCATCAAGCCGATGTTCACCCAGCGACCGTCGCGCGCCAGCAGCTGCAGGTTGATCTCGGCGTAGTTCGCCCCCACCGGGTCGAGGATCACGTCGAACGGGCCGAAATCGCGCAGGCTCTCCAGCCCCTCGCCACGCAGCGCGCCACCCTGGGCGCCGAGCTCCTCGCAGTAGGCCAGACGCTGAGCAGAGCCGACGCTGACCCAGCACGGGTTGCCGAAGGCCTTGCACAGCTGGATGGCCGCCGAGCCCACACCGCTGGCCCCGGCGTGCAACAGCACCTTCTCGCCTGGCTTGAGCACGGCCAACTGGAACAGATTGAGCCAGGCGGTGGCGTACACCTCAGGCAGCGCCGCCGCCTCGGCCAGGGACAGCCCCGCCGGCACCGGCAGCGCGTGGCGCGCGTCGACCACCACCTCCTCGGCCATGCCGCCACCGGCAAGCAGACAGCAGACCCGGTCGCCCACCTGCCACGGGCTGCCGGCGCCGACCTCGGCGATCACCCCCGAGCATTCGAGGCCGAGAATGTCGCTGGCGCCCGGCGGCGGCGGGTAGTGCCCGGCACGCTGCAACAGGTCAGCCCGGTTCAGTCCCGCCGCGGCCACGCGAATGCGGACCTGTCCCACATCGCAGGCCGGAGACGGTCTTTCGACCCACTCCAACTGCCCTCCGACGCCTTGCAATGCCTTCATGCTGCCTCCATAGTGAGTGAGCCCCCCGGTACAGACAGTACGCGGCTTCGCGCCTGATGCCGGGCTTTTGCGTTTTGTCGCCGGAACCGAACGGAACCTGGCGCTCCACTAGACGGCCTAATATGCGTTATCACTTGCCCTCGCGTCGAACCAACATGCATCGTCTCTTCTCCGCTACAGCCCTGGCCCTGCTACTCGGCCTGCACTCCCTGCCGGCCGCCGCCAAGGCCGCCGCGGAAAACTGGACCTACCTGCAGCCCGACCGCGAGCAGGTGATCGCCAGTCTCAACGTGGTCGAGCTGCTCAAGCGCCACCACTACAACAAGCCCCCGCTGAACGACGAGCGCTCGGTGAAGATCTACGAGGGCTATCTCAAGATGCTCGATCCGGCGCGCAGCTACTTCACTGCCGCCGACATCGCCCAGTTCGACCGCTGGAAGACCAGGTTCGACGACTTCCTCAAGAGCGGCGACCTGGAGCCGGGCTTCGGCATCTACCGGGTCTACCTGCAACGCGCCGAAGAGCGGCTCGACCAAGTCGAGGCCATGCTCGAAGGCGGCGTCGACAAGATCGACTTCACCCTCGACGAGAGCCTGCTGGTGGACCGCGAGAAGGCCCCCTGGGCCAAGGACAAGGCCGAGCTGGACGACCTCTGGCGCAAGCGCGTCAAGGACGAAGTCCTGCGCCTGAAGATCGCCGGCAAGGAACCCAAGGACATCCAGGAGCTGCTGCTCAAGCGCTACAAGAACCAGCGCAAGCGCCTGGAGCAGACCCGCGGCGAGGACGTGTTCCAGGCCTATATCAACGCCTTCGCCCAAACCTACGATCCCCACACCAACTACCTCTCGCCGGACAACGCCGAAAACTTCGACATCAACATGAGCCTGTCGCTGGAAGGCATCGGCGCCGTACTGCAGACCGACAGCGAATACGTCAAGGTGGTGCGCCTGGTGCCGGCCGGCCCGGCCGAGAAGAGCAAGCAGGTCGCCCCCGCCGACAAGATCATCGGCGTCGCCCAGGGCGACAAGGAAATGGTCGACGTGATCGGCTGGCGCCTGGACGAAGTGGTCAAGCTGATCCGCGGTCCGAAGGGCTCCAAGGTGCGCCTTGAAGTGATCCCGGCCAGCAACGCGCCGAGCGACCAGACCAGCAAGGTGGTCACCATCGTCCGCGAGGCGGTGAAGCTGGAGGAACAGGCCGCGCAGAAATCCGTGCTCAAGCTGCAGCACGACGGCCGCGACTACAAACTCGGGGTGATCAAGATCCCGGCCTTCTACCTGGACTTCAAGGCCTACCGCGCCCACGACCCCAACTACAAGAGCACCACCCGCGACGTGAAGCGCCTGCTGGGCGAGCTGAAGGAGGAGAAGGTCGACGGCGTGGTCATCGACCTGCGCGACAACGGCGGTGGCTCCCTGCAGGAGGCCACCGAGCTGACGGGCCTGTTCATCAACCAGGGTCCCACCGTGCTGGTACGCAACAGCGACGGCCGCGTCCAGGTGCTGGCCGACGAGGACCCCGGCGTGTTCTACGACGGCCCGCTGGCCGTGCTGGTGGACCGCCTCTCGGCCTCCGCCTCGGAGATCTTCGCCGGCGCCATGCAGGACTACCACCGGGCGCTGATCCTCGGCGGCCAGACCTTCGGCAAGGGCACCGTGCAGTCCATCCAGGAACTCAACCACGGCGAGCTGAAGCTGACCATGGCCAAGTTCTACCGCGTCTCTGGCCAGAGCACCCAGCACCAGGGCGTCCTGCCGGACATCGCCTACCCCGATATCGTGGACACCAAGCAGATCGGCGAGAGTGCCCTGCCGGAAGCCATGCCGTGGGACAGCATCAAGCCGGCGGTCAACCCGGAGATCGATCCCTACAAGCCGTTCCTGGCCCAGCTGAAATCGCGCCACGAGTCGCGCACCGCGGAGAACCCGGACTTCGTCTTCGCCCGCGAGCGCCTCGACCTGACCCAGAAGCTGATGGCCGAGACCACCGTCAGCCTCAACGAGCAGGCCCGCCGCGCCCGGCATGCCGAGATCGAGGCCAAGCAACTGGCGCTGGAAAACGCCAGGCGCAAGGCCAAGGGCGAAGAGCTGCTCAAGGAAATCAAGGAAGACGACGAGGAGGTGACTCCGGTCGAGCCCGAGAAGACCAAGCCGGAAGACGATGCCTACCTGACCGAGAGCGGCCGCATCCTGCTCGACTACCTCGGCATGGAAGCCACCGTGGCCAAGCAATAGCGAATGTCACCGATGACGTGGCTCGCCGCGGCCAATTGAGACATGCCGAGCAATAAGACGAGGCGTAATCAAACGGTCATCGCTCTGTCGTGAAATAGGGGGGCCGGTAGCGATACCGGCCCCCTTGTTTTGACGCCGAGAGATGTCCATGACCGTCACCGAGCAGTTGAGCGCGCTGGAATCCATCCTCGCTCACGGCGACCTTCACAGCCTGTTCCAGCCCATCGTCAGCCTGTCCGAGCGACGCATCCTGGGCTACGAGGCGCTGACCCGCGGCCCCTCCAACAGTTCGCTGCACGCCCCCATCGCCCTGTTCACCGTGGCCCGCAACGCGGGGCGCCTGAGCGAGCTGGAACTGCTGGCACGCAAGAGCGCCTGCCGCCGCTACAGCGACCTCCAGCTGGACGGCAAGCTGTTCCTCAACGTCTCGCCGGAATCCCTGCTGGAAGCCAGCCACCAGCCGGGGCGCACCCTGAGGTTGCTGCAGGAATTCGGCATCCCGCCCGGCCAGGTGGTGATCGAACTCACCGAGCAGGCCCCCATCGAGGACCTGCAGTTGCTCGACACAGCCCTGCACCACTACCGCGCCATGGGCTTCTCCATCGCCCTGGACGACCTCGGCGCCGGCTACTCCAGCCTGCGCCTCTGGTCCGAGCTGCGCCCGGACTACGTGAAGATCGACCGCCACTTCATCGACGGCATCCACCAGGACGCGGTCAAGCGCGAGTTCGTCGACTCCATCCTGAAGATGGCCAAGGCCTCCCGCGCCCAGGTGATCGCCGAGGGCATCGAACTGGTCGAGGAACTGGCGACCCTCACCGAGATGGGCGTCGACCTGGTCCAGGGCTACCTGCTGTGCCGTCCCCAGGAGCAGCCGCCACGGGACGCCCAGAAACTCCTGCCACGGCTCGACAGCTCGCCGCCCGCACTCGGCGAGGACAGCGGCGACCTCTCCGCACTGCTCAACGAGCAACCCGCGGTCGGCCAGGACACGCCCATCGCCGAAGTGCTCGAAGCCTTCCGCGCCCAGGCCAACCTGAATTCCCTGGCGGTGCTGGACGAACAGCGCCAGCCGGTCGGCATCGTCCACCGCCACTCGCTGTCCGACGCCCTGCTGAAACCCTTCGCCACCGACCTGTTCGCGCGCAAGCCGATCAGCCGGCTGATGAACGGCGACTTCCTCGCGGTGGACATCGGCCAGTCCCTGCAGCAGGTCAGCCGCCTGCTGACCAGTCGCGCGCGCCAGCGCATGGAGGAAGACTTCATCATCATCCAGCAGGGTCGCTACCGCGGCCTCGGCCGGGTGATCGACGTGCTCAAGCTGATCACCGAGCTGAAGATCCAGCAGGCCCGCCACGCCAACCCGCTGACCCTGCTGCCAGGCAACGTGCCAATCCAGCAGTGCCTGGGCCGCCTGCTGCAACAGGGCCGCGAGGCGCTGGTGTGCTACGTGGATATCGACAGCTTCAAGCCGTTCAACGACCTCTACGGCTACGCCCGGGGCGACGAGGTCCTGCTGTGCCTGGCCCAGTGCCTGAACGAGCGGGTCGACCCCAACCGCGACTTCGTCGGCCACATCGGCGGCGACGACTTCCTGCTAGTGCTCGGCCCGGACAACTGGCGCGAACGTCTCAATCAGCTGCTGGAGGATTTCCAGGCCCAGTGCCGGCGCTTCTATCGGGAAGAGCACCTGCGCGCGGGCTGCTTCGTCAGCCACAACCGCCAGGGCAATCGCGAGGAATTCCCGCTGCTGTCACTGTCGATCGGCGTGGTGCACCTGCACCCGCAGAGCTGCGCCCAACTGGATGCCAGCCAGCTCGCCAGCCTGGCGTCCCAGGCCAAGCATCACGCCAAGGCCATCCCCGGCTACAGCCTGCACATCCTCGACACGCTCAGCCTTTCGGCCTGAAGCCCAGCGACTCCGCCCGCCGGGCGAAACGCTCGGCCAACGCCGCATCGGGCGCGAGACCGGCACCGCCGTCCCGGTAGAGCTGCGCCAGGCGCTGCGCGGCGAGGGGATGGCCCAGTTCCGCCGCCCTCTCCCACCAGCGCGCGGCTTCGGCGGCGTCCGGCGCCTGGCGGCTGTCGCCGGCCAGATGCTGCACGCCGATCTGGTAGGCCGCCTTGCCATCGCCGCCCTCGGCAGCCAGGCGCAGCAGACGCAGGCCTTCCTCACGGGCACCGAAGCCCTGCCCACGGAACAGCAGGAGATGACCATAGAAACTCTGGGCGGGCACATGCCCCTGGGCGGCCATGCGGGCGAACTGGCCCTGCATCCAGGCCCACGCACGGGGCTGGCGCACCATCCAGCTCCAGCGGAACAGACGCCGCGCCACCCAGTAGCCGATCCACGCACGCAGGCGCCAGAGCATCAGGGTTCCTCGGGGTAGCTGAACTCGAAAACGCGAGCCACCTCGGCCGCGTGCCAGGAGGCTGCGGCGATGCCGTCAGAGGGGCCGGCAAAACGCCCCAGCCTGGCCACGCATTCGAAGAAGCCGGTACGTGGCAGGCGACTGGCGCCCTGGCTGATCACCAGGGCGCTGCGCAGCGGACGCTCGGCACGCGCGTCGAGCGCAGCCAGATGCTCCAGCGCGGCGGTCAGGGTCTGCATGGCCGGGGTCGGCAGTTGCAGGCGCTCGACCAGGGCGCGGTAGGTCAGCAGGTGTCGCTGCCGACGCGCGTCTTCCAGTTCGCCGAGCAATGCCTGCCAGTGCTGCCTGTGGATACGCACACTCAAGACGACTGCTCCCAGTCGCCCACTTCCAGCACGCGCGCCAGCGAGCGCAGGATCGCCCCATCGGGCTCACGCTCACCGGTTTCGATCAGATTCAGATAGTGCGGGCTGATGCCCACGGCGCGGGCCAGGTCGGCCTGGGACAGGCCCTTGGCCTCGCGCAGGCTGGCCAACCGATCGAGCCGGGAAACGGCCGCCGGCGCCTCCGCGACATCGGCTGCCGAAGCCTGGTTCGCGGCCTTCAGCAGCGCCTGGTATTCGGCCCACGGCAGCACCGCATACTCGGCCTCGCCGTCGCGCATGATCACTTGCACACTCATTACAGCTCTCCGTGGAAAGCAGTGCCGAAACGCTCGGCACCTCCCTTGCAGGCGCCCATCTTATCAGCCCGGACAGGCCAAGAGCGTGACCCATGCTGACCTGTCAGACAAGAGTCGGGAACGGCCATCGTGGCCGATGGAAAGGCTATTTACCGTTACGTGCTGGTGGCGCAATCCTGCGTTTGTGGACGCGGCTGGGCGGCATTCCGATTAGCCGCGAAACTCGCGGATGAATCCGCTCCCACAAGGAGTGCAACAACTAACGGGGCATAGCCGATGGAAAGGCCGCAGGCGGCGGTCAACCGGGCTGGCGCTCCCGCGCGTCCGGCAGCGCCTCGACCCGCTGCAGCACCTCCGGCGCCTGGGCATCGCGCCAGGTGCGATAGGCATCCAGCTCTCCCTCCCAGGTACGCAGCACCCAGGCCAGCACCGCGAGATCGTCCAGCAGGCCGACGCCCAGCAGCCAGTCGGGCACCAGGTCCAGCGGCATGACGAAGTACACCAGCGCAGCCACCACGGCCAGCAGCGCCTGGCCACCGATGGCGCGGTACTCGCCCCGCCACCAGGCGGCGCATAGCCCCTGCAGCAACTTGAGGTCGCCGCGCAAGCGTGCGAACCGCGCGCCGCGCTCACCCTTTCGGGTCACCGCCAGGAGCAGCGCGGGGAGTCGTCCACGCGCCAGCACACGCTGGGCGAGCCGGAAGTAACGCGCAGAATTGAAGGGTGGTTTCATGGTCGATCTCCGCGATGGCGCGTGCCTGCTGGGCCCCACGCGGTTATCCACCGGATCTGTGGATAACCTTGTGAACAGTTGTTTGATGACTCGATCAAACACCCGTCCCATGCGGTTTCCCCACAGATCGGGCAAATTTTGCTCACCACAAAAAACCAATATAAATCATGCAGTTATGATCGCCACACAGTTCGCGTTCGTGGTAACCCGGCGGGCGGAGCCGGTAACCGGAGCGATGTGCATAACCGTAACACCATGGGCCCCGCCGCTCTCCATTCAGACCGACGGGTCGCATGCCGGTTCTACAAATGAAAACGCCCCGGCTAGCGGGGCGTTTTCTCGGAGCGGAACCGTTACTGGGCGGCGCCAGCGGCGGCGGCCGGGTCCTTGATGCCAAGCAGTTCCAGCTCGAACACCAGCACCGAGTTGGCCGGGATCGCCGGGCTCGGGCTCTGGGCACCGTAGGCCAGTTCGCTGGGGATGTAGAGCTTGTACTTCTCGCCGACGTGCATCAGTTGCAGGCCTTCGACCCAACCCGGGATCACGCCGCTGACCGGCAGATCGATGGGGCTGCCACGCTCCACGGAGCTGTCGAACACGGTGCCGTCGGTCAGCTTGCCCTCGTAGTGCACGGTGACCACGTCGGTGGGCTTGGGCTGGGCGCCGTCGGCCTTCTTGAGCACTTCATACTGCAGGCCGGAAGCGGTGGTGACCACGCCATCCTTCTTGCCGTTTTCCTCGAGGAATTTCTTGCCGGCCTGGGCCGACTCCTCGTTCAGCTTGACCATGCGCTCCTCGGCGCGCTTCTGCAGGAAGGTGAAGGCCTCGGCCAGCTCCTCGTCCTTCAGCTTCTGCTCCTTTTTGCCGATGGCATCGTCGATGCCCATGGCGACGGCCTTGGAGTCCAGATCGGACAGGCCTTCCTGGGACAGGCTCTTGCCCATGTTCAGGCCGATACCGTAGGAAGCCTTCTGCGCCGGGGTCTTGAGTTCCACTTCGCTGGTCTGCGCGTCGCAACCGGCCAGAACCAGGCCGACCAGGGCAACCGCCGCAGCAAGACGATGTTGTTTCATGCTTGTTCCTTGTAAAAGCCACGTATGGGCAGAAAGAGAGCGCGAGCTTAGCAGCCTGCACCGAGCACTGGCTACGGCACAGTAGGAACGGCAAAAGACCGAGAAGTTCAGCCGCCCCCGATCGCAACGGGCAAGGCCAGGTGCCGGGCGAAGCAAATCGCGGGCAAAAAAAAACGACCTTTCGGTCGTTTCTTTCAAGCCTCGGTCTTCAGTCTAACCAAGGCTTTATGTATGGCGCAGCGGACGGGACTCGAACCCGCGACCCCCGGCGTGACAGGCCGGTATTCTAACCGACTGAACTACCGCTGCGCGTAACCTCGTGAGCGAGATGGTGGGTGATGACGGGATCGAACCGCCGACCCTCTGCTTGTAAGGCAGATGCTCTCCCGGCTGAGCTAATCACCCTTCACTCTCGAAGTGGGGCGCATTCTAGGGAGACCCTTTCCCCTTGGCAAGCCTTTTTTGAAAAAAATTTTCGAGCACTTCCAAAGGCTTAGCTTCGGGTTGGCCAATCGGCCCCGGCGGAGAATAATGCGCGCTTCGTGTTCAAGGAGTGTTTCCCCCATGTGGTTCCGCAACCTGCTCGTTTACCGCCTGACCCAGGACGTGCCCTTCGACGCCGAGGCCCTTGAAGCGGCGCTGGCCGCCAAGGCCGCGCGCCCCTGCGCCAGCCAGGAGCTGACCACCTACGGTTTCATGGCGCCGTTCGGCAAGGGCGCCGACGCCCCGCTGGTGCATGTCAGCGGCGACTTCCTGCTGATCGCCGCGCGCAAGGAGGAACGCATTCTGCCGGGCAGCGTGGTGCGCGACGCGCTCAAGGACAAGGTCGACGAGATCGAAGCGCAGCAGATGCGCAAGGTCTACAAGAAGGAGCGCGACCAGCTGAAGGACGAGATCGTGCAGGCCTTCCTGCCGCGCGCCTTCATCCGCCGCTCCAGCACCTTCGCCGCCATCGCGCCCAAGCTCGGCCTGATCGTGGTCGACAGCGCCAGCGCCAAGAAGGCCGAGGACCTGCTGTCCACCCTGCGCGAGGCCATCGGCTCGCTGCCGGTGCGCCCGCTGTCGGTGAAAATGGCGCCGACCGCCACCCTCACCGACTGGGTCAAGACCCAAGCCGCCGCGCCGGACTTCTTCGTGCTCGACGAATGCGAGCTGCGCGACACCAGCGAGGACGGCGGTGTGGTGCGCTGCAAGCGCCAGGATCTGACCAGCGAGGAAATCCAGCTGCACCTGTCCGCCGGCAAGCTGGTCACCCAGCTCTCCCTGGCCTGGCAGGACAAGCTGTCCTTCGTGCTGGACGACAAGCTGACCATCAAGCGCCTGCGCTTCGAGGACCTGCTGCAGGACCAGGCCGCCCAGGACGGCGGCGACGATGCCTTGGGCCAGCTCGACGCCAGCTTCGTCCTCATGATGCTGACCCTGAGCGACTTCCTGCCGGCACTGTTCGAGGCCCTGGGCGGCGAGGAAATTCCCCAGGGTATCTGACCGACCGGACAACTCCGGTAACCATTGCCAGGGCATGCCCGTCCCTCGGGTCTTGCCCTGTGCAGTCCAGTGTGCAGAATAGCGAACGACGCGAGGACGACCTCGCCGCTCCATCCGAGTGACCATCCGGGACGGCCCGCCCATCAGCGAAAGGAGCCTTCCCATGTCCTGGATCATTCTGTTTTTCGCCGGCCTGTTCGAGGTCTGCTGGGCCATCGGCCTCAAGTACACCGACGGCTTCACCCGCCCCATACCCACCCTGCTCACCGTCGGCGCCATGATCGTCAGCATCGGCCTGCTCGGCCTCGCCATGAAGGAGCTGCCACTGGGCACCGCCTATGCGATCTGGACCGGCGTCGGCGCGGTCGGCACGGTGATCGCCGGCATCCTGCTGTTCGGCGAGTCCATGGCCCTGATGCGCCTGGCCAGTGTGGCGCTGATCGTCGCCGGGTTGGTCGGGCTCAAGCTGAGCCACTAATGCCCGTAGGGTGCCGCCGTGCGCACCAGCAGACCCCGGTGCGCATGGCGCACCCTACGACAGCCATGAAAAAGCCCGCCGATTGGCGGGCTTTTTCGTTCGACCTGGACTCAGCGCAGGTCACCCCGCAGCCGCGTCACCTGCTCCTGCAGCACCAGTCGCCCGGTGTCCGCCGGCAATGGCTGGCCGGCCACCAGGTCGATGCGCGACCAGAAGCGCCTGAACAGCCCCTTGTGCGGCGCACGGCTGAAGAAGCTGCCCCACAACCCCTGCAACGCCATGGGGATCACCGGCACCGGGTTGGCAGCGAGGATGCGCTCGATGCCCGCCTTGAATTCGTCGATCTCGCCGCTGGTGGTCAGCTTGCCTTCGGGGAAGATGCACACCACCTCGCCCTCCTTCAGGTACTGGGCGATGCGCTGGAAGGCCCGCTCGAACACTTCCGGGTCCTCGTTGCGCCCGGCGATAGGCACGGTGCCGGCGGTGCGGAAGATGAAGTTCAGCACCGGCAGGTTGTAGATCTTGTAGTACATGACGAAGCGCACCGGCCGGCGCACCGCGCCGCCGATCAGCAGGGCGTCGACGAAGGATACGTGGTTGCACACCAGCACGGCGGCGCCCTCGTCCGGGATCGCCTCTAGATTGTGGTGGCGCACCCGGTACATCGAATGGCTGAGCATCCAGATGAGGAAGCGCATGGTGAACTCGGGGACGATCTTGAAGATGTACAGGTTCACCGCGATGTTCATCAGCGAGATGGCCAGGAACAGCTGGGGGATGCTCAGCTTGGCGACGCTGAGGAAGAGGATCGACACCAGCGCCGCCGCCACCATGAACAGCGCGTTGAGGATGTTGTTGGCGGCAATCACCCGCGCCCGCTCGTGCTCCTCGGTGCGCGACTGGATCAGCGCGTACAGCGGCACGATGTAGAAGCCGCCGAACACCCCCAGGCCGAGGATGGAGCCGAGCACCCACCAGGCCTCGCCCATCCTCAGCAGCCCCAGCCAGTCGTGCGTCGCAGCCGCCTGCGGGAAGCCGCTGGCCGTGGCCCACAGCAGGATGCCGAACAGCGACAGGCCGAACGAGCCGAACGGCACCAGGCCGATTTCCACCTTGTGCCCGCTCATCCGCTCGCAGAGCATCGAGCCGAGCGCGATGCCCACCGAGAACACGGTGAGGATCAGCGTCACCACGCTCTCGTCGCCGTGCAGCAGTTCCTTGGCGAAGGTCGGGATCTGCGTCAGGTAGATCGCGCCGAGGAACCAGAACCAGGAGCTGCCGATCAGCGAGCGCGACACCGCCGGGCGCTGGCCGAGCCCCAGGCGCATGATCTGCCAGGACTGGCGGAAGATGTTCCAGTCCACCTGCAGTTGCGGCAGCGCCGCGGCGAAGCGCGGGATGCTGCGGCTGGCCAGGTAGCCGGCCACCGCGGTGACGACGATGGCGACGCCCACCGCCATGCGGTAGCCCTCGCCGGACATCAGCAGCCCCGCGCCGATGGTGCCGGCGAGTATGGCCAGGAAGGTGCCCATCTCCACCAGCGCGTTGCCGCCCACCAGCTCCTCCTCGCGCAGGGCCGCCGGCAGGATCGAATACTTCACCGGGCCGAACAGCGCCGAGTGAGTGCCCATCGCGAACAGCGCCGCCAGCATCAGGAACAGGTCGTCGAACAGGAAGCCCGTGGCGCCGACCACCATGATCACGATCTCGGCCAGCTTGATCGCGCGGATCAGCCGGTCCTTGTCGAACTTCTCGCCGAACTGGCCGCCGAGGGCGGAAAACAGGAAGAACGGCAGGATGAACAGCAGCGCGCAGAGGTTGACCAGCAGATCGCGGTCGGCGCTGACGCTGAGCTTGAACAGGATGGCGAGGATCAGCGACTGCTTGAACACGTTGTCATTGAACGCGCCGAGCAGCTGGGTGACGAAGAACGGCAGGAAACGCCGGGTGCCGAGCAGGGCGAATTGCGAGTGTTGGGTCATCGTCCTTGTACCTGGTGGAGGCCGAGCGGGCCGTCCTGCATTTGACAGCATCCTACCCCGACAAAGCCACACCCCAAGTCGCACTCCGTTCTCCCTCTCCCTCCGGGAGAGGGCTGGGGTGAGGGTGGCATAAACGACTCGGAGTAGCCTGAAACTCCCTCACCCCTGGCCCCTCTCCCAGAGGGAGAGGGGAATCAGATCGGCATCTGCCCCAGCCACCAGCGCAGCAGGAAGAACACCAGCAGACCGCCGCCGATGGTCGCCAGCAGGTGGCGGGTCAGCGCTGCGATGGCGATAGTGATCAGCCCGGCCAGCAGGTAGGCGTTGTCCCAGGCCAGCGCCCAGGTCTTGCCGTCGGGCAGCAGCATCCCGGGTACCACAATGGCGGTGAGTACCGCCGTGGGCACGTAGTGCAGGCCCTGGCGCACCAGCGGCGGGAAACGTAGGTCGGGGAAGGCGAACAGGCTGTAGCGGGTGGCGAAGGTGATCGCCAGCATGCCGAGGATCAGTATCCAGTTCTCCATCAGAACACCTCGTCCTGCAGCAGGCGGTAGCGACGCTCGAGCACCACGCCGACGACGATGCCGGCGCCGGCCGCGGCCATCAGGCCGAGCTTGTAGGGCAGCCCGTGGCAGGCCAGGGCCGTGCCTGCGGCCACCAGCGCCGCGGCCACCTGCGGGCGGTTGCGCAGCATGGGCACGACGATGCCGATGAAGGTGGCAAGCATGGCGAAGTCCAGTCCCCAGGCGCCGATGTTCGGCACCGCCCGGCCGAACACCAGGCCGATCAGGGTGCAGGCCAGCCAGTTGCCGTACATCGCCAGGCCGGCGCCGAGGAAGTACCAGTGCTTGTTCGGC
This sequence comes from Pseudomonas sp. GD03875, assembly GCF_029840585.1. Lineage (NCBI taxonomy): Bacteria > Pseudomonadati > Pseudomonadota > Gammaproteobacteria > Pseudomonadales > Pseudomonadaceae > Pseudomonas > Pseudomonas sp. GD03875. Next base: position 118,276 of record NZ_JAOCCV010000007.1, read on the forward strand.
GAGGCATCGGTTTCGGCGTAGCGGTGCTGGACCACGGCGAAGGCCTCGTCGGTCAGCCAGAAGGCCAGCGGCACCCGCCAGCGCTTGGGCAGGTGGCGGACGAAGGGTTGCAGGGTGGCGCTGTACAGGGCATGGCGGAGGTTGACCACCAGGGTGGTCAGCCACAGCACGGCCAGGGTCGCACCGCCGCCCAACAGGCTGATGGCGATGAACTGGGCCGAGCCGGCGAACACCAGCACCGACATGCCGATGGTCTGCCAGGGGGTGAGACCGGCGGCGCCGGCCAGGCTGCCGTAGATGATGCCGAACGGCATGGCGCCGAGCAGCATCGGCAGCATGTCGCGCAGGCCCTGCAGGAATTCGTGTCGACGGGTCATGGAGCCTCCTTGAGCGCAGGAGGCTAGTCGACGACCGGTTCCGCCGTCTTGAACGATATTGCGCCGTCGCCTTCAGAAACCGGCACAGGCTCGGCGGTACTCGCCGGGGCTGACCCCGTAGCTCTGCTTGAACTGCCGGCTCAGGTGGCTCTGGTCGGCGAACCCCAGCTGCATCGCCACCTGCAGCGGCGCACAGCCGGAACGCAGCAGGGCCCGGGCCTGCTCCAGGCGGCGCTGTTTGAGCCAGGCATGCGGCGGCAGGCCGGTGGCACGGCGGAACACCCGGGCGAAGTGGAAGGGCGAGAGGTTGACCTGCGCGGCCAGCTCTTCCAGCGACGGCGGCTCACCCAGGCGCGCAGCAAGAAGGTCCTTGGCCAGGGCCACGGCTCGCGGCTCGCGGCCGGGCTCGGCCGGTTGGGGTAGCCGCGCGTGGCGCTGGAACAGCAGGAGAATCGCCTCGCGCCAGGCGGTCTGCTGCTGCAGGGCATTGGCATCGCTGTCGAGCAGGCGGTGCAGCTGGCCGAACGCCTGGTGCAACTCCACGTCCTGCAACACGCTGACGCCGAACGACGGCATGCCGCCGGCAGCCAGCCCGAGTTCCTCCAGCACACCCTGCACCTGCGCCGGCGCCGGGTAGAAGCCGCGATACCACCAGCCCTGTTCGTGGGCCTTGGAGCCGGTGTGCACCTCGTCCGGGTTGATCAGCACCATGCTGCCGACCGGCGCCAGATGGTCGCTGCCGCGATGGCGGAAGCGCTGGGCGCCGCCCTCGATCACAGTGAACACGAAGCCCTCGTGCACATGCGGTGAGAAGCGCTGCTCGATGTAGCGCGCATGCAGCAGCTCGACGCCGGTCAGCGCCCGGCTTTCCCAGAAGCGGGTGCGTTCGCCGCCGGCCATGCCTCAGGCGCCGAAGCGCGCCTCCAGGCCGGCCTTCACCTGCGGCCACTCGCGGTCGGTGATGCTGTACATCACGGTATCGTCGAGGCGGCCGTCGGCCAGGCGCCGGTGGTTGCGCAGCACGCCCTCGCGCTGGGCGCCGAGCTTGGCGATGGCGCTCTGCGAGCGCAGGTTGCTGGCGGCGGTCTTGAGCTGCACGCGCACCAGCTGCCACTCCTCGAAGGCGTGGCGCAGCATCAGGTACTTGATCATGCCGTTGAGGCCGGTGCCCTGCTGGCGGGTGTCCAGCCAGGTGGAGCCGATCTCGGCGGCCGGCAGCGCCGGGTTGAAATCGAAGAAGCGAGTGGTGCCGACCAGCTCGCCGGCCAGGCGGATGGCGAACACCACCGCCAGCTGCTCGCGCTGGTCGGACAGCGCGCTGCGGTACCAGTCCGGGCGCACGGTGCCGCTCATGTACTGCTGGGATTCGCGGTTGGCCTCGGCCAGTTCCAGCAGGCCCGGCAGGTCGCTCTCGACCAGGGGATCGAGGCGCAGGGCGCCCTGCTGCAGGGTGACGGGTTGGGGCTTGAACATGACGCGAACTCCGGTAAAGCGACCACGGCCGGCCACGCTATCAGGCGTTCATGAGCGACTCAAGCGGGCTGCGACCATGGTCGGCCTGACGAGTCGAACGCCGCATGCGAGACTAATCTCACTAATCCATGGTCTTGCTGACCATGCCCCACACGCGGAGTTCGCATGTCGCTGTCCGGCGGATTGATCGCCTTCGTCGCCCTGGCCTACATGGCCATCCTGTTCGCCATCGCCTTCTACGGCGACCGCCGCCGCACCCCGCTCAAACCGCGCCTGCGCGCCTGGGTCTACAGCCTGTCGCTGGCCGTGTACTGCACCAGCTGGACCTTCTTCGGCGCGGTCGGCCAGGCCGCCGGAGAGCTGTGGTCGTTCCTGCCGATCTACCTCGGGCCGATCATCGTCCTGCTCTTCGCGCCCTGGGTGGTGGAGAAGATGGTGGCGATCAGCAAGCAGGAAAACATCACTTCCATCGCCGACTTCATCGCCGCGCGCTACGGCAAGTCGCAGAGCCTGGCCGTGGTGGTGGCGCTGATCTGCCTGGTCGGCGTGCTGCCCTACATCGCCCTGCAGCTCAAGGGCATCGTGCTCGGCGTCAACCTGCTGGTCGGCACCACGCCCAGCCCGACCCGCGGCCAGGACACGGCGCTGATCGTGTCGGTGATCCTCGCCCTGTTCACCATCCTGTTCGGCACCCGCAGCCTGGACGTCACCGAACACCACCGCGGCATGGTGCTGGCCATCGCCTTCGAGTCGCTGGTCAAGCTGCTCGCCTTCCTCGCCGTCGGCGTGTTCGTCACCTGGGGCCTGTTCGGCGGCTTCGGCGACCTGTTCACCCGCGCCAGCCAGGCGCCCGCCCTCGAAGGCTTCTGGTCGCAGACCTTCAGCTGGCCGGCGATGCTGGTGCAGACCGGCCTGGCGATGACCGCCATCATCTGCCTGCCGCGCCAGTTCCACGTTGCCGTGGTGGAGAACATCGAGGCCAGCGACCTGCGCCAGGCACGCTGGGTATTCCCCATCTACCTGATCCTCGCCGCCCTGTTCGTGGTGCCCATCGCCCTGGCCGGGCAACTGCTGCTGTCGCCCGGCGTGCAGCCGGACTCCTTCGTGATCAGCCTGCCACTGGCCGAGGCGCACCCCGCGCTGGCCCTGCTGGCCTTCATCGGCGGCGCCTCGGCGGCCACCGGCATGGTCATCGTCGAGGCCGTGGCGCTGTCGACCATGGTCTGCAACGACATGCTGCTGCCGGCCCTGCTGCGCCGGCAGAACGCCGAGCGGCCGTTCGAGGCGTTCCGCCACTGGATGCTCAGCGCCCGGCGCGTGAGCATCGTGGTCATCCTGCTGCTGGCCTACGTCTGCTACCGCCTGCTCGGCACCAACGCCAGCCTGGCCACCATCGGCCAGCTGTCGTTCGCCGCCATCAGCCAGCTGGCGCCGGCGATGATCGGCGCGCTGATCTGGAAGCAGGCCAACCGCCGCGGCGTGTTCGCCGGCCTGGCCGCCGGCTGCACCCTGTGGTTCTACACCCTGGTCCTGCCGCTGGTGGCCGGCGGCCTGCGCTGGTCGCTGGACAGCTTCCCGCTGCTGCCGGAACTGCTCTACTACCCCATCGGCATCGAGGTGGACCCGCTGACCCGCGGCGTGGTGCTGTCGCTGACCGGCAACTGGCTGCTGTTCGCCTCGGTGTCCTGGTTCTCCCGCTCGCGGGTGTCCGAGCACTGGCAGGCCGGCCGTTTCATCGGTCTGGACACCGGCGCCAAGGCCAGCGGGCGCAACCTGCTGGCGGTGCAGGTGGCCGACCTGATGGCACTGGCCGCGCGCTTCGTCGGAGAGGAACGCGCGCGGCAGAGCTTCGTGCGCTTCTCCTACCAGCAGGACCGCCCGTTCACCCCTACGCAGAACGCCGACGCCGAGTGGATCGCCCACACCGAGCGCCTGCTGGCCGGCGTGCTCGGCGCCTCCAGCACCCGCGCCGTGGTACGGGCCGCCATCGAAGGCCGGGAGATGCAGGTCGAGGACGTGGTGCGCATCGTCGACGAGGCCAGCGAGGTGCTGCAGTTCAACCGGGCGCTGCTGCAGGGGGCCATCGAGAACATCACCCAGGGCATCAGCGTGGTCGACCAGAACCTGCGCCTGGTGGCCTGGAACCACCGCTACCTGGAACTGTTCGAGTACCCGGAAGGGCTGATCGGCGTCGGCCGGCCGATCGCCGACATCATCCGCTACAACGCCGAGCGCGGCCTGTGCGGCCCCGGCGATGTCGACGAGCACGTCGCCAAGCGCCTGTTCTGGATGCGCCAGGGCAAGGCCCACACCTCCGAGCGGCTGTTCCCCAACGGCCGGGTCATCGAGCTGATCGGCAACCCCATGCCCGGTGGCGGCTTCGTCATGAGCTTCACCGACATCACCGCCTTCCGCCAAGCCGAGTCCGACCTCAAGGAAGTCAACGAGAGCCTCGAACAGCGCGTGCTCGAACGCACCCGCGAGCTGTCCCAGCTCAACGAGGAGCTGGGCGAGGCCAAGGCCAACGCCGAATCCGCCAACCAGTCGAAGACCCGCTTCCTCGCCGCCGTCAGCCACGACCTGATGCAACCGCTGAACGCCGCCCGGCTGTTCTCCGCCTCCCTCGCCCACCAGCAGGAAGCCCTGCCGCGGGAGGCACAGGAACTGGTGCGCCACCTGGACAGCTCGCTGCGCTCGGCCGAGGACCTGATCACCGACCTGCTGGACATCTCACGCCTGGAAAGCGGGCGCATCACCCCCGAGCGCAGCCACTTCCCCCTCGGCCAGTTGTTCGACGCCCTGGGTGCGGAATTCAAGGTGCTGGCCCACGAACAGGGCGTGGACTTCCGCCTGGTGCCGTGCCGCCTGCGCATCGACAGCGACCCCCGGCTGCTGCGCCGGGTGCTGCAGAACTTCCTCACCAACGCCTTCCGCTACGCCCGCGGCCACGTGCTGCTCGGCGCCCGCCGCGACGGCGAGTGCCTGCGCCTGGAAGTGTGGGATCGCGGCCCAGGTATTCCCGAGGACAAGCGCAAGGTGATCTTCGAGGAATTCAAGCGCCTCGACAGCCACCAGACCCGCGCCGAGAAGGGCCTGGGCCTGGGCCTGGCCATCGCCGACGGCCTGTGCCGGGTGCTGGAGCACCATCTGGAGGTGCGCTCCTGGCCCGGCAAGGGCAGCGTGTTCAGCGTGCGCGTGCCGCTGGTGCGCGGCCCCGCCTCGGCGGTGGCGCAACCGGGTGCCGAGACCCCGGCCCAGGCCCTGGGCGGCGCCCAGGTGCTGTGCATCGACAACGAGGACAGCATCCTCGCCGGCATGCACAGCCTGCTGTCGCGCTGGGGCTGCCAGGTGTGGACGGCGCGCAACCGCCTGGAATGCGAACACCTGCTGGACGAGTCGGTACGCCCGCAACTGGCGCTGGTCGACTACCACCTGGACGAGGGCGACACCGGCACCGAGCTGATGGCCTGGCTACGCGCGCGCATGGGCCAGCCGCTGCCGGGCGTGGTGATCAGCGCCGACGCCCGGCCGGAACTGGTCGCCGCGGTCCATGCGGCCGGCCTCGACTACCTGGCCAAGCCGGTCAAGCCGGCCGCCCTGCGCGCCCTGATCAGCCGCCACCTGCCCCTGAACTGACCGTAGGGCGGGTGAAACCCGCGAGCCTTGTGCTGCTCCCCTTCCTATATGGAGTGCAGGCTTCACCCGCCCAACCAATCCAATAAAAGGATAGGTAGAAGCGGATTTTTGCGCTTTTTATCGCAACATAGTCGATAGATCATGCATCCATCCCCGGCGGCGTACTCCAGCGCCACCGGCAACGGAGTTTTCACCATGATCGAAGTACGCCCCTTCGCCACCCTGGGCCATGCCGACCACGGCTGGCTGAACGCCCGCCACCACTTCTCCTTCGCCGGCTACCACGACCCCGAGCGCGTCAACTGGGGCCGCCTGCGGGTGTGGAACGACGACGAGATCGCCGCCGGCAGCGGCTTCCCGGCGCATCCGCACAATGACATGGAGATCATCACCTACGTCCGCGAAGGCGCCATCAGCCACCGCGACAACCTCGGCAACCAGGGCCGCACCGAGGCGGGCGACGTGCAGGTGATGAGCGCCGGCACCGGCATCGCCCACTCGGAATACAATCGGGAGGACGTGACCGCGCGCATCTTCCAGATCTGGATCCTCCCCGACCAGCAGGGCGAGGCGCCATCCTGGGGCGCCAGGCCCTTTCCCAAGGGCGAGCGCGCCGGCCGCTTCGTGGTCCTGGCCAGTGGCCGCGCCGGCGACGAGGACGCCCTGCGCATCCGCGCCGACGCCCGTCTCGCCGCCGCCACCCTGGCCGCCGGGCAGAGCGCCGAGTATCCGCTGGGCCACCTGCGCAAGGGCTATCTCGTAGCCGCCAGGGGTCGCATCGAGATCAACGGCGTGACAGCCGAGGCACGCGACGGCGTGGCCGTGGCCGACGAGGACCTGGTGCGCGTCACCGCCCTCGAGGACAGCGAGGTGATCCTGGTCGACGTGGCTTGATCCAGCGCAGCCGGAGGCGCTCCGGCCGGTCTAGAATGGCGGCACCCAGCCCACGCGGACGCCGCCATGCCACCAGCCGCCGAACTCGCCCTGGACCTCGCCACCGCGCTCGCCGTCGGCCTGCTGATCGGCGCCGAGCGCGGCTGGCGTGCCCGCGACGGTGACGATGACCAACTGATCGCCGGGGTCCGCACCTTCGGCCTGGTCGGCCTTCTCGGCGGGCTGGCCGCCCTGCTCGGCGAGCGCTTCGGCGTCGCCGCCTGGGTCGGCCTGCTGATGCTGGTCGGTGCACTGGTCCTGGCCGGCTACCTGAGCGAGGCGCTGCGCAGCGGCGACCTCGGCCTGACCAGCGAGGTCGCGCTGATCCTCACCTTCGTCTTCGGCAGCCTGGTGTTCAGCCACGGCCGGGCGGTGGCCGCCGGCGGCGCGGTGGCGGTGGCCCTGCTGCTGAGCCTCAAGGAACCACTGCACCAGGGCCTGCGCCGGCTCTCGGCAGCGGAACTGTCCGGCGCGCTGAAACTGCTGTTCATCTCTCTGGTCCTGCTGCCGGTCCTGCCGGACCGGGGCTACGGCCCCTGGCAGGCCTTCAACCCCTACACCACCTGGTGGATGGTCGTGCTGATCGCCGCCATCGGCTTCGCCGCCTACGTCGCCGTGCGCCTGGTCGGCACCCGCCACGGCCTGCTGGTCACCGCTCTGCTCGGCGGCATCGTCTCCTCCACCGCCATGACCATGACCCTGTCGCGCCTGCACGACAACCGCGCATTGCACGCCCTGCTCGCCTGCGCCCTGCTGGCCACCTCGGCGCTGATGTTCCCGCGGGTACTGCTGGAGGTCGGCCTGGTCAATCGCGCGCTACTGCCGGAGCTGGTCCTGCCGCTGTCGCTGGCAGCGCTGGTGTACGCGGGCGGCGCGCTGGCCTGCTACCTGCGCGCCGGGCGCGAGGCCGCCGAAGGCCTGGCGCCGCCGCTGAAGAACCCCTTCGAACTGGGCCCGGCGCTGCGCTTCGGCGCCCTGCTGGTGCTGATCCTGTTCCTCATCGAGGGTGCGCGGGAAACCTTCGGCGACGCCGGCATCTATGGCGTATCGATCCTTTCCGGCATGACCGACGTGGACGCCATCACCCTGTCACTGGCGCGCAGCGCCCACAGCGACCTGGCGCCGGAACTGGCGGTGCGCGGCATCTACCTGGCGGCGCTGAGCAACAGCCTGGTCAAGGCGCTGCTGATCGTGCTGATCGGCGGACGCGCACTGGCCCTGCACACCGTGCCGGTGATGCTGCTGGGCTTGCTGGTCGGCCTCGGCGCGCTACTGCTGTAGCGGCTGCTCGTCGGCGTCAGCCTCGTCGAGCAGCGACAGGCCGGAGGCGCGCTCGATCAGCTCGGGCGGCAGGCTCTTGCTGGCGCGGGCGCCGAGCAGCTTGAGGGTCTCGACCCGGTTGATCAGGTTGCCGCGGCCCTCGCAGAGCTTGTTGCGCGCGGCGTCGTAGGCCTTGTCCAGCTGCTTGAGGCGGTTGCCGACCTCGTCCAGGTCGGCGATGAAGGCGACGAACTTGTCGTACAGCTGCCCGGCGCGCTCGGCGATGTCGCGGGCGTTCTGGCTCTGCCGCTCCTGGCGCCAGAGGCTGTCGATCACCCGCAGGGTCGCCAGCAGGGTGGTCGGGCTGACGATCACGATGTGCTGCTCGTAGGCCTCCTGGAACAGGCCGGGGTCGGCCTGCAGGGCGGCGGCGAAGGCGGCCTCGATGGGCACGAAGAGCAGCACGAAGTCCAGGCTGTGCAGGCCCTCCAGGCGCTGGTAGTCCTTCACCGAGAGACCGCGCAGGTGGCTGCGCAGGCTCACCACGTGCTGCTTCAGGGCATGGGCGCGGACCGCCTCGTCCTCGGCGGCGATCATCGCCTGGTAGGCGGTCAGGCTGACCTTGGCATCGACGATCACCTGCTTGTCGCCAGGTAGCTGGATCAGCACGTCCGGCTGGAAGCGCACGCCATCGGCGCCCTTCAGGCTGACCTGGGTCTGGTACTCGCGCCCCTTCTCCAAACCGGCGTGCTCCAGCACCCGCTCCAGCACCAGCTCGCCCCAGTTGCCCTGGGTCTTCTGGCCACGCAGCGCCTGGGTCAGGTTGGTGGCCTCCTCGCCCAGACGCTGATTGAGCTGTTGCAGGCGCTCCAGCTCCTTGCCCAGCGAGAAGCGCTCGCGCGCCTCGTTCTGGTAGCTCTCCTCCACCCGCTTCTCGAAGGCCTGGATGCGCTCCTTGAGCGGGTCGAGCAGTTGCCCCAGGCGCTGCTGGCTGGTTTCGGCGAAGCGCTGCTCGCGCTCGTCGAAGATCTTCCCGGCCAGCTCGGCGAACTGCGCGCGCAGCTCGTCGCGGGCGGCCTGCAGGTCGCTCAGGCGCTGCTGGTGGTTTTCCTGCTGCTCACGCAGCTCGGCGGACAGGGCGGCGCGCTGGCTCTCCAGTTCGCGTAGCTGACTCTCCTTGCGCTCGCGCTCGACGCCCCACGCCTGCGCTGCCGCCTGGGCGGACTCGCGCTCGCGGCCTAGCAGCTCGCTTTCCCGGCGCAGGGCAGCCAACTCGGCCTGCTGGCGGGTGCTCTCCTGCTGCTGGCCACGCAGATCGTCGAGGGCGCCGTCGAGCTGGGCGCTCAGCCCCTCCTGGGCCAGGCGCGCCTGGCTCAGCCTCTCCTCCAGCAGCAGCCGCTCGGCGGCCTGCGCAGCCAGCCCGCGCTGCTGGCGCCAGAGCAGCAGCGCCAGCGGCACGGCGCCTAGCAAAAGGCCGAGCAGCAGGTTGGTCGGGTCGAGGACGAAGGGAAGAGGCACGGGTGGGCTCGCTGTCGGTTCGGAATGCCCGGCAGTATACCCGCGCGGTCGTCAGGGGTTGAGGCGCTGCAGCAGGCGCGCGGCCTCTTGCGAACCCTGGGCGGCGGCCAGTCCCAGCCAGTGACGCGCCTGCTGCGGCTGGCAATGCAGACGCCCCAGTTCCAGCTGGGCACGCGCATCGCCGGCGCGCGCGGCCTGGCGCAGCAGTTCGAGGCCGATGCGACGATCACGGGCATTGCCGCAGTCGCGGCACAGCAACTGGCCGAGCCGGCTCTGGGCAGCCACCACACCCTGGCGGGCCGGTTGCTTGAGCAGGCGGCCGGCGAAGTGCTTGATGCTGGAGTGATGCCCCAGTCGGGGACGATCCAGGAGCCAGAATGCCAGGCGAACCGGCAGGCGGTTGCCAGAACCGGGCTGATGCTGAGCGACAATTGAAACGCGAGACTTCATGGAGGCAGGGGGCTGGCTTCGAGGCGCGCCACTCTACTCTCTTTTTTCGCCGGGTAAAGACTTGCCAAACACGCGGAAAAACGCTCTAGAACAATGACTCTAGAAATCCACAGAAGCTGTGGATAACTACGTGGACAAGTTGGTGGAAACCTTTCTCATCCCCCACTGTCCGTGGCTCTTCCTCAAACTGATGCTTTTTTCACCAATGAAAAATACCTTATTTTTCATATAGTTGAAAAATGATCACGAAGAATCAAGCAGTTACGAGACATTGTGACAGCAGTCTGACAAGGTGCATCATCGCTGTGCACAACCGCCAGCATGACCGTTGGCTTAGGGGGCGGGACGAGTCGAAGCGCCGGGGGAACGGGACATCGTTACCTGAAGCCGGTCTGGCGGGAAGAAGTCTGGCGTGGTCGCCGTCCTGAAAACCTCGTTCTGGTACAAGGCTGGAGGCGACTGGAGAAATACAGCTGAGGGGAATTGGTTGCGGGAGCCGGATTTGAACCGACGACCTTCGGGTTATGAGCCCGACGAGCTACCAGACTGCTCCATCCCGCGGCCGCCATTCTACTCACTGATAGAGTTCTGTCAATCGATTTTGTTTATTTGATCAGGAAATCAAATCGACAGAAAACAAAAAGGCCACTCATTCGAGTGGCCTTTCAAATTGGTTGCGGGAGCCGGATTTGAACCGACGACCTTCGGGTTATGAGCCCGACGAGCTACCAGACTGCTCCATCCCGCGGCCGCCATTCTACTCAAAGAGGAAGGGCTGTCAACCTTTTCCTCTGAAAAAATGTTTCTCCGTCAGATGTTTACAGCCGTGGGCTCATTCCGGAACCACCCTACAGGCCGAAACCCCGGCGAACATCGGACATGGATTCTGGAAACCCGAACTCCAGCCTCACCCAGATCGCACACAGCAAAAAGACCCCGAATGTCGGGGTCTTTTTGCCAGCGCGCTCGCTACAGCTTGCTGCTGAAGTCGCGCACTTCCTGCTGGGCACGTTCCTTGGTCCAGCCGTAGCGCTCCTGCAGCTTCCCTTCCAGGTATTCGCTATGGCCCTCGACGATATCCAGGTCGTCGTTGGTCAGGTTGCCCCAGCGCTCCTGGATACGACCCGAGAGCTGCTTCCATTTGCCTTTGATGACATCGGAATTCATGAAATTGCCTCCAGATCACTGCCGGACCGGCAGCTCAGTAGGTTATTCGGTGGATTTCAGGCCATCGGCGGAAACGGCTTTCACGCCTTTGATGGTCTTGGCTTTTTCCACGGCCAGGTCACGCTCGGCATCGGTCGGCACCACACCGGAGAGCGAGACCACGCCCTGGTTGGTCTCTACCTTGATGTCGAGGCCGCTGATGCTGTCATCGGCCAGGAAGCTGGCTTTCACCTTGCTGGTGATCCAGGTGTCGGTGACCGCCTCTTCCGCGTCATTGACGGTCTCGTTGGCCGCCAGCTGCAGCGGCTGCTGCGCAGCGAGTTCTTCTGCAAAGGCGGCGTTGCCCAGCGGCAGGCCCATGGCGGCGGCAGTAACAGCGGCAAGAGTCCACTTGTTGAACGACTTTTTCATGGCGATCCACTCCTGATTGCTTCTTCTGAAGTATTCGCAGCCAACTCCTGGCTGCGCTTGCACAAGGGATATCGCAAGCGCTGTGCCAGCCTGATCTTAAAATTTTTCTCTTATTTATCAGTTAGTTAAAAAATCCATACGCTCAATCTGGCATGCAAAATGCCGCAAGCGGCCAAATCGGCCGTGCAGATTGCAAGGATCGGAGAGGTGCCATTACGGCTCGTGATGCCAAGCGGACTCCCAGAAACGAAAAAAGGGCCCCGTAGGGCCCTTTTCTCGCTGCGAGCTTAAGGCTTAAACGCCGGAAGCCTCGGCGGCGGCAACGTCCTTGATCGACAGCTTGATGCGGCCGCGGTTGTCCACGTCCAGCACCAGGACCTTCACTTCCTGGCCTTCCTGCAGAACGTCGGTGACTTTCTCGACGCGCTGATCGCTCAGCATCGAGATGTGCACCAGGCCGTCCTTGCCCGGCAGGATGTTGACGAAGGCGCCGAAGTCGACGATGCGCTCGACGCGGCCGACGTAGATCTTGCCGATCTCGGCCTCGGCGGTGATCGCCAGCACACGCTGCTTGGCAGCCTCGGCCGCTTCCTTGGTCTCGCCGAAGATCTTGATCGAGCCGTCGTCCTCGATGTCGATGGAGGCCTTGGTCTCTTCGCAGATACCACGGATGGTGGCGCCACCCTTGCCGATGACGTCGCGGATCTTGTCCTGGTCGATCTTCATCGCCAGCATGGTCGGGGCGTTGGCCGACAGCTCGGTACGCGACTGGGCGATGACCTTGTTCATCTGACCGAGGATGTTCAGGCGCGCTTCCAGGGCCTGGTTCAGGGCGATCTCCATGATCTCTTCGGTGATGCCCTGGATCTTGATGTCCATCTGCAGCGCGGTCACGCCATTGGCGGTACCGGCAACCTTGAAGTCCATGTCGCCCAGGTGGTCTTCGTCACCGAGGATGTCGGTCAGTACGGCGAACTTGTCGCCTTCCTTGACCAGGCCCATGGCGATACCGGCAACCGGCGCCTTCATCGGCACACCGGCGTCCATCAGGGCCAGGGAAGCGCCGCAGACCGAGGCCATGGAGGACGAGCCGTTGGACTCAGTGATTTCCGAGACGATACGGATGGTGTACGGGAACTCGTCGGCAGCCGGCAGCATGGCGGCTACGCCACGACGGGCCAGACGACCGTGGCCGATCTCGCGGCGACCGGTGGCACCCATGCGACCACACTCGCCGACCGAGTACGGCGGGAAGTTGTAGTGCAGCATGAAGGGGTCTTTCTTCTCGCCTTCCAGGGTATCGAGCAGCTGCGCGTCGCGGGCGGTGCCGAGGGTGGCAACCACCAGGGCCTGGGTTTCGCCACGGGTGAACAGGGCCGAACCGTGGGTCTTGTCGAGCACGCCAACTTCGATGTTCAGGCCACGTACGGTGCGGGTGTCGCGACCGTCGATACGCGGCTTGCCGTTGACGATGTTCTCGCGCACGGTGCGGTATTCGATCAGGCCGAAGGCGTCTTTGACTTCGCCGGAGGACGGCTGGCCTTCTTCGCCGGAGAACTTGGCGACGACCTGGTCGCGCAGCTCGTCGAGACGGTTGTAGCGGTCCTGCTTGATGGTGATGGTGTAGGCCTGGGAGATGGCCTCGCCGAACTCGGCCTTGATAGCGCTGAGCAGAGCGGTGTTCTCGGCCGGGGCGGTCCAGTTCCAGCGCGGCTTGCCGGTTTCGGCAGCCAGTTCGCCAACGGCCTTGATCACGGCCTGGAACTCGTCATGGGCGAACAGCACGGCGCCCAGCATCTGGTCTTCGGTCAGCTCCTTGGCTTCGGATTCGACCATCAGCACGGCGTCCTTGGTACCGGCCACGACCATGTCCAGGCTGGAGGCCTTGAGCTGCTCGTAGGTCGGGTTCAACAGGTAGCCGGTTTCCGGGTGGAAGGCCACGCGCGCGGCGCCGATCGGGCCGTCGAACGGAATGCCGGAGATGGCCAGGGCGGCCGAGGTGCCGATCATCGCGGCGATGTCCGGGTCGGTCTTCTTGCTGGTGGAGACCACGGTGCAGATGACCTGCACTTCGTTGAGGAAGCCTTCCGGGAACAGCGGGCGGATCGGACGGTCGATCAGGCGCGAGGTCAGGGTCTCTTTCTCGGAAGGACGCGCTTCACGCTTGAAGAAGCCGCCAGGGATCTTGCCGGCAGCGTAGGTTTTTTCCTGGTAATGCACGGACAGCGGGAAGAAGCCCTTGCCCGGATCGGCCTGCTTGGCGCCAACCACGGTGCACAGCACGCTGACATCGTTATCCACGGTAACCAGAACGGCACCGGAGGCCTGACGGGCAATGCGCCCGGTTTCGAGGGTGACGGTCGACTGACCAAACTGGAACTTTTTAATAACCGGAGTCACGGTATTTTCCTTCTCTTTGTTGCCTTGGGGGAAACTGCTGCAACAGGGGTCTACTGCCCCTGAAACCTGTTCAGAACTCGGCTCGTCGGAACCGGTTTTTGAACGGGCTTCAAATTCCGCTCTGTAGAAAGCCAGAAGCTGGAAGGCCGAAGCCTCGGGCCGGTATCAACCGACCTGCGACTCCGAGCTTCCAGCTTCTCACTTCAGGTGTACGTCTTAGCGACGCAGACCCAGGCGACCGATGAGGGCGCTGTAACGACTGGTGTCCTTACCCTTCAGGTAGTCCAGCAGCTTGCGGCGCTGGTTGACCATGCGGATCAGGCCACGACGCGAGTGGTGGTCTTTGCCGTTGGCCTTGAAGTGGTCCTGCAGCTTGTTGATGTTGGCGGTCAGCAGGGCAACCTGCACTTCCGGAGAACCGGTATCGCCTTCAGCTTGCTTGTAGTCGTTAACGATCTGGGCTTTTTCTTCAACGCTCAGTGCCATGGTAATGGGCTCCTAGAGTGAACAGGCCGGGAGCGACTCCCGTGTTTTAAATGGAGGTATGACCGCGCCTGTTGACAGCCACCCTCTTGGCCGCGCCCGAACGAATTCGCCCGCGGTTCCGGCCATTCGACCGAATCAGTTGCCCGGGACCAGAGCCCGGGACTTTCCAACGGCATCAGGTGCCGGTGTAGATCAATCGCTTCGGCGCGATGCGCCCGTCTTCGCTCACTTCACCGATGCCGATGAAGCGACCGTTGTGATCCTGCACCCGGACCATGCCGAACTTCGGCGCTTCCGGGGCGCGTACCGGCTGGCCATGCAGCCAGTAGTACGAACTGTGCTCGCTGAACTGCAGCAGCGGCCAGTGCTCCAGGCCACTGTCCGACGGCAGCAGGAAGCGATCCAGCGCCTCGTTGCCGCCTTCGGCGTGCACGCGTTCCAGTTCCTCCAGCGTCACCGTCTGTGCCAGGCCGAACGGCCCGGCCTGGGTGCGACGCAGCTCGGCGACGTGGGCGCCACAGCCCAGCTCGCGACCCAGATCCTCCACCAGGGTACGGATATAGGTGCCCTTGCTGCAGGCGACGGAGAGACGCAGCTGCGCATTCTCCAGTCCGAGCAAATCCAGGCGCGCGATAGTAACAGATCGCGCCTCGCGCTCCACTACTTCGCCGGCCCGTGCCAGCTTGTACAGCGGCTGGCCATCCTTCTTCAGGGCCGAATACATCGGCGGTATCTGCTTGATTTCACCACGGAAACGCGGCAGCTGCGCCTCCACGGCGTCCCGACCGACGGTCACCTCGCGGCGTTCGAGCACTTCCCCCTCGGCATCGCCGGTGGTGGTGGTGACGCCCAGCTGGGCCACGGTCTCGTAGCCCTTGTCGGCATCCAGCAGGTACTGGGAGAACTTGGTGGCCTCGCCGAAGCACAGCGGCAGCACGCCGGTGGCCAGCGGATCGAGGCTGCCGGTGTGCCCGGCCTTCTCGGCATTGAGCAACCAGCGCACCTTCTGCAGGGCCTGGTTGGAACTCATGCCGCGCGGCTTGTCGAGGACCAGGATGCCGCTGACATTGCGGCGGATACGTTTTACCTGGGCCACGCTCAATCGTCCTGGTGCTTGCTGTCTTCGGAAACCGCACGCTCGATCAGCGCCGACAGATGGGCGCCGCGCGAGATGCTCTCGTCGTAGTGGAAATGCAGCTGCGGCACGCTGCGCAGCTTCATCGCCTTGCCCAGCAGCATGCGCAGGTAGCCGGCGGCATCGTTGAGCACTTCCAGGTTGAGCTTGATCTTGTCGGTGTCGTTCTCGCCCATCAGGGTGACGAACACCTTGGCGTGGCCGACGTCACGGCTGACATCGACGGCGGTGATGGTGACGAAACCCAGGCGCGGGTCCTTGACCTCGCGCGGGATCAACTGCGCCAGCTCGCGTTGCATCTGATCGCCGATGCGCTGGGTGCGGCTATATTCTTTGGCCATTTTTCCTACCTCTCCCACCGACACGGCCAGCGGGCTCAAAAGCGGCAAACGCCCGGCCGCGCTGATGCGGGGCCGGGCGTCCGGTGTTGCGGGCCGTCCCTTACAGGGTACGAGCCACCTGGACCTTCTCGAACACTTCGATCTTGTCCCCGACCTTGACGTCGTTGTAGCTCTTCACGCCGATACCGCACTCCATGCCGTTACGCACTTCGGCGACGTCGTCCTTGAAGCGACGCAGCGACTCCAGCTCGCCCTCGAAGATCACCACGTCGTCGCGCAGTACGCGGATCGGACGGTTGCGGTGAACGGTACCCTCGATGACCATGCAGCCGGCGACGGCGCCGAACTTCGGCGAACGGAACACGTCACGCACTTCGGCGGTGCCCAGGATGTTCTCGCGAACATCGCTGCCGAGCATGCCGGTCAGGGCTTTCTTGACGTCTTCGATGATGTCGTAGATCACGTTGTAGTAACGCATGTCCAGGCCTTCGGCCTCGACGATCTTGCGCGCGCCGGCATCGGCACGCACGTTGAAGCCGAACAGCACCGCGTTGGAGGCCAGCGCCAGGTTGGCATCGGATTCGGTGATACCACCGACGCCGCCACCGACCACGCGCACCTGCACTTCGTCGTTGCCCAGGCCGCTGAGCGAGCCCTGCAGTGCCTCCAGGGAGCCCCGGACGTCGGATTTGAGGACGATGTTGAGCGTCTTCTTCTCTTCCTGGCCCATGTTCTCGAAGATGTTTTCCAGCTTGCCGGCGTGAGCGCGGGCCAGCTTCACCTCGCGGAACTTGCCCTGACGGAACAGGGCCACTTCGCGGGCCTTCTTCTCGTCGGCGACCACGGTCACCTCGTCACCGGCATCCGGCGTGCCGTCCAGGCCGAGGATCTCGACCGGGATGGACGGACCGGCTTCCTTGATGGCCTTGCCGTTCTCGTCGAGCATGGCGCGCACGCGGCCATAGTTGACGCCGACCAGGACCATGTCGCCCTGGCGCAGGGTACCGTCCTGAACCAGCACGGTGGCCACCGGGCCACGGCCCTTGTCCAGGCGCGACTCGACCACGACACCACGCCCCGGGGCCGACGGAGTCGCCGTGAGCTCGAGCACTTCGGCCTGCAGCAGCACGGCCTCCAGCAACTCATCGATACCGGTACCGGCCTTCGCCGAGACACCCACGAACGGCGCGTCGCCGCCCCAATCTTCCGGAATCACATCCAGAGCGGCCAGGCCGTTCTTGATGTTGTCCGGATTGGCTTCCGGCTTGTCCATCTTGTTCACCGCGACCACGATCGGCACGCCAGCCGCTTTCGCGTGCTGCACGGCTTCCTGGGTCTGCGGCATGACGCCGTCGTCGGCCGCCACCACCAGAATCACGATGTCGGTCGCCTGGGCTCCACGAGCACGCATCTGGGTAAATGCGGCGTGACCGGGGGTATCGAGGAAGGTGACCATGCCGCGGTCGGTTTCCACGTGGTAGGCACCGATGTGCTGGGTGATGCCGCCGGCTTCGCCCGCCGCCACCTTGGCACGACGGATGTAGTCGAGCAGGGAGGTCTTGCCGTGGTCGACGTGGCCCATCACGGTCACGACCGGCGCACGGGAGAAGGCCTCGCCTTCGAACTTCAGCGATTCGGCCAACTGCTCTTCGAGCGCATTCTCGCTGACCAGCTTGACCTTGTGGCCCATTTCCTCGGCGACCAGCTGCGCGGTCTCGCGGTCCAGGACTTGGTTGATGGTCACCGGAGAGCCCATCTTGAACATGAACTTGACCACTTCGGCGCCCTTGACCGACATCTGGGCAGCCAGGTCGCCAACGGTAATGGTCTCGCCGATCGCTACTTCACGCACAATAGGTCCTGTCGGGCTCTGGAACCCGTGCTGATTACGCTTCTTCGGCTTCATGCGACCGCCGCGACGACGGTAGTCGTCGACTTCTTCGTCGGTGCTGCGCGGAGCGACGCGAGGAGTCGGGGCCTTGTCCTTGAGAGTCGGGCGATGCTGGGCATGCTTGCGATCGCGACGTTCGTCGTCGTCACTGCGTGCCGGCTTCTCTTTCTCTTTCTCGACGCGGCGGGGCTCTTCCTTCTTGGCAGCGGCAGGAGCGGCTTCGGCAGCCACGGCTACACCCGGGGACGCTTCCGCCGCGGGAGCGACGGATGCCAGGGCAGCGGCGTCCTGCTGCTTGCGGGCCTCGACCTCGGCCTGCTTGCGGGCCTCTTCCTCGGCCTTCAGACGGGCGGCCTCTTCGACCGCGCGCTGCTCTTCCAGCTCGCGCTGCTTCTCGGCCTCGATCTCGGCCGGGCTGCGCTTGACGTAGGTCTTCTTCTTGCGCACTTCCACACTGATGGTCTTGCTACCGGCAACCTTCAGGGTAGTGGTGGTCTTGCGCTGCAGAGTGATCTTGCGAGGCTCTTCCAGCTTTTCGCCGTGGCTACCCTTGAGATGAGCCAGCAGGGCCTGCTTCTCGTTGTCGGTTACCACCTGTTCGGCGCTGGTGTGGGGCAAACCTGCCTCGCGCATCTGCTGCAGCAGGCGCTCCACTGGCGTATCGACCACTTGGGCCAGTTCTTTCACCGTGACTTGCGTCATGCATTTCTCTCCTCAGGCCGCTACCGCTTTACTCGAACCAGTGGGCTCGAGCGGCCATGATCAGCTTGCCGGCACGCTCTTCATCCATGCCGTCGATGTCGAGCAGGTCGTCGATGGACTGCTCGGCCAGGTCTTCGCGATTCACCACGCCACGAACCGCCAGCTCCTGGGCCAGGGTCTTGTCCATGCCATCCAGGGACAGCAGGTCTTCGGCGGGCTGGGCATCAGCCAGCTTCTCTTCGGTGGCGATGGCCTTGGTCAGCAGACGGTCCTTGGCACGGGCACGCAGCTCGTTGACGATGTCCTCGTCGAAACCGTCGATGCTGAGCATCTCTTCCATCGGCACGTAGGCGATTTCTTCCAGGCTGGTGAAACCTTCCTCGACCAGCACCTGGGCCAGTTCTTCATCCACATCCAGCTCGTCGATGAAGTTCTGCAGGATGTCGCCGGTCTCGGCCTGCTGCTTGGCCTGGATGTCGGCCTCGGTCATCACGTTTAGCGTCCAGCCGGTCAGCTGGCTGGCCAGGCGCACGTTCTGGCCGCCGCGACCGATGGCCTGGGCAAGATTGTCCTCGGCCACGGCAATGTCCATGGCATGCGTATCTTCATCGACGATGATCGCGGCCACTTCGGCCGGCGCCATCGCGTTGATCACGAACTGGGCGACGTTCTCGTCCCACAGCACGATGTCCACGCGCTCGCCACCGATCTCGCCGGAGACGGCCTGGACACGCGAACCGCGCATGCCGATGCAGGCGCCCTGCGGGTCGATGCGCTTGTCCTTGGAACGCACGGCGATCTTGGCGCGCGATCCCGGATCACGGGAGGCGGCCATCACTTCGATCAGGCCCTCGGCGATTTCCGGCACTTCGATGGTGAACAGCTCGATCAGCATCTGCGGCGCGGTACGCGACAGGATCAGCTGCGGACCACGGTTCTCGGTGCGGATTTCCTTGAGCAGGGCACGCATGCGGGCACCGACGCGGAAGGTCTCGCGCGGGATGATGTCTTCGCGGGCCAGCAGCGCCTCGGCGTTGTTGCCGAGATCGACGATCACGCTGTCGCGGGTGACCTTCTTCACGGTGCCGGAGATGATTTCGCCCACGCGTTCGCGATAGGCGTCGACCACCTGGGCCCGCTCGGCCTCGCGCACCTTCTGCACGATGACCTGTTTGGCGGTCTGCGCGGCGATACGGCCGAACTCGATGGACTCGACCGGCTCCTCGACGAAATCGCCGAGCTTGGCACCGGGCTCGCGTGCCTGGGCCTCTTCAACAGTCAGCTGGGCTGCCGGATTTTCCAGATCATCCTCGGCAACCACCTCCCAACGACGGAAAGTCTCGTAGTTGCCGGTCTGACGATTGATCGCCACACGCAGCTCGACTTCATCGTCGAAGCGTTTCTTCGTCGCAGTCGCCAGAGCCAGCTCCAGCGCCTCGAAAATTACAGCGGCCGGCACACCCTTTTCATTGGAGACCGACTCTACAACCAGCAGTACTTCTTTACTCATCGTACGCCTCGCCTTTCGCAATCCATTGGATCCGCGGGATCCGCGTCTCAGTCAAAACGGGGAATAATGTTGGCCTTGTCGATCAGATCGATCGGCAACAGGAATTCGTGGTCATCCACCAGCACCACCACGTCCTGCTCCTCCACACCACGGAGGAGACCCTGGAAATTGCGTCGCCCCTCGAAGGGCGAGCGCAGCTTGATCTTCACCTGCTCGCCGGCATGCCCGGCGAACTGCTCGAGGGTGAACAGCGGCCGGTCCATGCCGGGCGACGACACCTCGAGGGTGTACTCGCTGCTGATCGGATCCTCGACATCCAGCACGGCACTGACCTGGCGGCTGACCGCCTCGCAGTCGTCGATCAGGATGCCGTTGGCATGATCGATATAGACGCGCAGGAGGGAATGCCTCCCCTGGGAGATGAATTCGATTCCCCAGCATTGGTAGCCGAGAGACTCGACCACCGGGGCCAACATGGCCTGCAACGGTTCCAGCTTGCTCGACACCCGAAGCCCTCCGCGCATGCCGTAGAAATAAAAAATGGGCGAAACGCCCATCCATCGAGCCACCCGAACCGGATGGCGGACTGTCAGCTAGCAAAAAGCCCCTGATAAGGGGCTTTTTTACTACTGGCACGGTGCCGGTGAACCAGCATCGATCAGAGAGCCCGAAAAGCTGTCGGACCGTCACCCCGCGCCAAAGCTGGGCCAAGAGTATACGGGCCTTGACCACTAGGGTCAACCGAACCCCTGGAAACGACGAGGCCCGCAGAACCTGCGGGCCTCACCGAAATATGGTACCGAGGAGGGGACTCGAACCCCTACAGCCTATGGCCACTACCACCTCAAGGTAGCGTGTCTACCAATTCCACCACCTCGGCAAAGAGGGTATTACTGCTGCTCTGGAACCTGAGGTACGTCAGCCTTGTCGGCTGCCGGTTTTCGTTCTTCGAGCACTGGAACATCTTCTACCGCCGGCTTCTCCTGCTGCACTTCCAGAACCGCCGGATCCGGCAGACCAGCCTGCGTCAGATTATCAGCTTTTTCTTTAGCAAAGTAGGCTAAACCCAAGCTGGTAATGAAAAAAACCGCAGCGAGTATAGCAGTAAAGCGACTCATAAAGGTAGCGGAACCTTGGCTACCGAATACCGTGCCCGAGGCGCCAGCGCCGAAGGAGGCTCCAGCATCCGCGCCCTTGCCCTGTTGCAACAGCACCAGGCCGACGACACCGATGGCGCCCAACAGATGTACGACGATTACGACTGTTTCCAGCATTTATCAGTTTCCTGCGGCACGACAGATCGCGCCAAACTCATCTGCGTTCAAGGAGGCCCCACCAATGAGCCCCCCGTCGATATCCGGCATGCCGAACAACTCGGCAGCATTGGCGGCCTTGACACTGCCGCCATACAGAATTCTTACGCCACGCGCCACTTCGGCATTCTCCGCCGCCAGTTGAGCGCGGATGGCTGCATGTACTTCCTGGGCCTGCTGCGACGAAGCGGTCAGACCGGTACCGATGGCCCAGACCGGCTCGTAAGCCACCACAGCCCGGGCGAAGGCACCTACGCCCAGCTCTTCGATCACACTCCCCAACTGGGCGGCGACCACTTCAAGCGTCTTGCCGGCCTGACGCTGCTCCAGCGACTCACCGATGCACAGCACCGGAACCAGGCCACAGGACTGAGCCGCAGCGAACTTGCGGCTGATCTGCTCGTCACGCTCGCCAAGGATCAGGCGACGCTCCGAATGCCCGACCAGCACCATGCTGCAGCCCGCATCGGCCAACTGGCTCGGCGCGATCTCGCCGGTCAGCGCACCCTGCATGGGCTCGACCGCGCTATTCTGCGCGCCCACCGTGATGGCCTTGCCTTCCAACCCGGTCAGGACCTGAGTGATGTACAGACAGGGCGGCATCACCGCCACCTCAACACCACTCGGCAACGCCAGTTGACGAAGGCCCTTGATCAGCTCTGCGACGCTGGCGCGGGTACCGTGCATTTTCCAGTTACCAGCTACCAGGGGGCGACGCATGCCAGACCTCGTCGTTCAAAGTGGGCGCAGATGTTACCCAAGAGCTTATGCACTAGCAAGCCGAATCAGGCACAGACTTCGGCGACGACCTTGGCCAGTTCCTCGGCGTAGCCACGGACCTGCGCCTCGTCGTCGCCCTCCACCATCACCCGCACCAGAGGCTCGGTGCCGGACTTGCGCAGCAGCACGCGACCGCGCCCCGCCATGCGCTCGGTGACATGCGAGCAGGCATCCTGCACGGCTGCGTGACTCACCGGATCGACGTCGCCGCTGAAGCGCACATTGATCAGCACCTGCGGGCACTTGCGCAGCGCCAGACGCGCCTCGGCCAGGGTCTTGTCCGAGCGCTTAAGCGCCATCAACACCTGCAGCGCGGCGATGATCGCATCGCCGGTGGTGGTGTGCTGGCAGCAGACCAGATGCCCGGAATTCTCGCCACCAAGCTGCCAGCCACGCCCCTGTAGCTCGGCCATCACATAGCGGTCGCCGACCTTGGTACGCACGAAGGGAATACCCAGCTCGCCGAGCGCCAGTTCCAGCCCCAGATTGCTCATCAGCGTGCCGACCACCCCGCCCTGGAGCTTGCCGCGCTCGTGCAGATCACGGGCGATGATGTACAGCAGTTCGTCACCATCGACCACGGCGCCGGTGTGGTCGACCATCAGCACCCGATCGCCATCGCCGTCGAAGGCGATGCCCAGGTCGGCCTGCTGGGCCAGCACCTCGGCCTGCAACGCCTCGACATGGGTCGAGCCGCAGGCGTCGTTGATGTTCAGGCCATTGGGTTGGGCGGAGATCACCGAAACCTGCGCGCCCAGCTCGCGGAACACGCTGGGCGCCACCTTGTAGGTCGCGCCATGGGCGCAATCGAGCACCACCTTGATGCCGGCGAAACTGGTGTGGTTGGGCACGCTGGACTTGCAGAACTCGATGTAGCGGCCAGCCGCGTCGTTGATGCGGGTGACCTTGCCGAGCTGCTCCGACTCGACGACGGTCATCGGCTGATCGAGCAGCTCCTCGATCATCAGCTCGATCTCGTCCGGCAGCTTGGTGCCAAGACCCGAGAAGAACTTGAAGCCGTTGTCATGGTGCGGATTGTGCGAAGCGCTGATGACGATGCCCGCCTCCGCTTGGAAGGTTCGGGTGAGGTAGGCGATGGCCGGCGTCGGCATGGGGCCAAGCAGCATCACGTCGGCGCCCGCGGCCAGCAGGCCGGATTCGAGCGCGGACTCGAACAGGTAGCCGGAAATCCGGGTGTCCTTGCCGATCAGGATGCGGCACTTTCCCTGCTTCCTGAACGCCATCCCGGCAGCCCAGCCCAGCTTGAGGATGAACTCCGGAGTGATGGGGAACTGGCCGACATGGCCGCGGATACCATCGGTACCGAAATACTTTCTGCTCATGATCACTCCAACTACTTATTCTGCTGCCTGCACCGCGGCAATCATACGCACCGCATCAACGGTTTCCGCGACGTCGTGGACGCGCAGGATACAGGCGCCATTTGCCACCGCCAGGGCCGCCAGAGCGATGCCACCATACAGGCGCTCATGCACCTCGCGCCCCAAGGCCTGACCGATCATGCTCTTGCGCGACACGCCGACCAGCAACGGCCGGCCAAGCGCGCGCACCACGTCCAGATGCTTGAACAGGCTCAGGTTGTGATCGAGAGTCTTGGCGAAACCGAATCCGGGATCAAGAACGATCCGCTCGCGCACGACGCCAGCCTCGGCACAGGCCGCCATGCGCTGCTCGAGAAAGGCGCACACCTCGCCCACCACATCCTCATAGCGAGGGTCCTGCTGCATGGTCCCGGGCTCGCCGAGCATATGCATCAGGCAAACCGGCAGGCCGGTGTCGGCCGCCGCCTCGAGAGCACCGTCGCGACGCAGGGCGCGTACGTCGTTGATCAGCCCCGCTCCCAGCCAAGCACCCTCGCGCATGACGGCGGGCGTCGAGGTATCCAGGGAAATGACCACGTCCAGCTCCGCGGCGAGCGCCTCGACCACCGGCGCGACACGCTCCAATTCTTCGACCGGAGAAACAGGCCGAGCACCGGGGCGGGTGGACTCCCCCCCGACATCGATCAGCGTCGCACCGGCTGCGACCATCCGCTCGGCATGGCGCAAGGCTGCGTCACGCGCAGCGAAACGGCCGCCGTCGGAGAAGGAATCGGGAGTGACGTTGAGAATGCCCATGACATGGGACACGGAAAGGTCGAGAACCCGACTGCCACAGGACAGTCGGGTCGGGTACTGCGCAACGGTCATCGGTGAACCTTAGTGTTCGCCCGCCGGACCGCCGATCGGAGTTTCGGGACGATCCACCTGCTCCTTCGGCGTCGGGGTGCCGGAGCCACCCTGCCAGTCGCGCGGCTCGCGAGGCGCACGCCCAGACATGATGTCGTCGATCTGCTCGGAGTCGATGGTCTCGTACTTCATCAGCGCGTCGGCCATCATGTCCAGCTTGTCGCGGTTCTCTTCCAGCAGGCGCTTCGCCGTGGAGTAGCTCTCGTCGATGATCCGGCGCACTTCCTGGTCGATCTGCTTGGCGGTCTCGCCGGACACGTTGGTGTGCTGACTGCCGGCGCTGCGACCGAGGAACACCTCGCCCTCCTCCTCCGCGTACATCAGCGGACCGAGTTTCTCGGACAGGCCCCACTTGGTCACCATGTTCCGGGCGATCTGGGTAGCGCGCATGATGTCGTTGGACGCACCGGTGGTGACACCATCGAAGCCCAGGGTCATCTCCTCGGCGATACGACCGCCGAACAGCGAACAGATCTGGCTTTCCAGAGCACGCTTGGACAGGCTGTAACGATCTTCCTCCGGCAGGAACATGGTCACACCCAGGGCGCGGCCACGCGGGATGATCGACACCTTGTAGACCGGGTCATGCTCCGGCACCAGGCGACCAACGATAGCGTGGCCGGCCTCGTGGTAGGCGGTATTGAGCTTCTCCTTCTCGGACATGACCATGGACTTGCGCTCGGCGCCCATCATGATCTTGTCCTTGGCCAGTTCGAACTCCTTCATTTCCACCAGGCGCTTGCTGGCGCGGGCGGCGAACAACGACGCCTCGTTGACCAGGTTGGCCAGATCGGCACCGGAGAAGCCCGGAGTGCCGCGCGCAATGACCGCGGGCTCGACGTTGTCGCCCACCGGCACCTTGCGCATATGTACTTTCAGGATTTGCTCGCGACCACGGATATCCGGCAGACCGACCACTACCTGGCGGTCGAAGCGGCCGGGACGCAGCAAGGCCGGGTCCAGCACGTCCGGACGGTTGGTGGCGGCGATGACGATGATGCCGTCATTCATCTCGAAACCGTCCATCTCCACCAGCAACTGGTTGAGGGTCTGCTCGCGCTCGTCGTGACCGCCACCCAGGCCGGCGCCACGATGGCGGCCGACGGCGTCGATCTCGTCGATGAAGATGATGCAGGGCGCGTGCTTCTTGGCCTGCTCGAACATGTCGCGCACACGGCTGGCGCCGACACCGACGAACATCTCGACGAAGTCGGAACCGGAAATGGTGAAGAACGGCACCTTGGCCTCGCCAGCGATGGCCTTGGCCAGCAGCGTCTTGCCGGTACCGGGCGGGCCGACCATCAGCACGCCGCGCGGGATGCGACCACCCAGGCGCTGGAACTTGCCCGGGTCACGCAGGAACTCGACCAGCTCGCCGACTTCTTCCTTGGCCTCGTCGCAGCCAGCGACGTCGGCCAGCGTGGTCTTGACCTGGTCTTCGGAGAGCAGGCGCGCCTTGGATTTGCCGAAGCTCATCGGGCCGCCGCGGCCACCGCCACCGCCCTGCATCTGGCGCATGAAGAACATGAATACGGCGATGATCACCAGGATCGGGAAGCTGGCCACCAGCAGCTGGGTCCAGATGCTCTGGCGCTCCGGCTGCTTGCCGACGATCTCGACGTTATTGTCGATCAGGTCCTTGATCAGACCGCGGTCTTCGATGGCCGGGCGGACGGTCTCGAAGGTGGTGCCGTCGAGATTCTTGCCGCTGATGATGTAGCCATCGACGGTGACCTGCCTGACCTTGCCTTCCTGGACCTGCTGGATGAATTCGGAGTAGTTCAGCTTGCCGGCTTCACTGGGGCTGGAGAAGTTGTTCATCACCGTGACCAGGACGGCTGCGATGATCAGCCACAGGATCAGGTTCTTTGCCATGTCGTTCAATTCGCTACCCTCTGAAGCGAGCCCCGTCCTGAAACGCGCTCCGCATGACGGCTGGTGGATTTACCAACCTAACTTACTACACAACCCCTGCTCCGGGGCAGGAACCGTCTGTAACCCTTTATGAGACCTCGATCATCGGACCGGGCCCCATCCCAGCCAGTTCAAGTCTAGGCACCGCGATAGCCACGGGCCAGCAGGCACTGCTCGCGCCGGCCGTACTCACACCACTCATATGGGGGCCACGCGGGAAAACACAAGGCCCACCGGATTGCCGCCGATCGCCTTACAAGCGGCACCAGCGAAGTCGCCTTGGTGAAGCCGAGGCCCGGGAGTCTGCGCGCCTCAAGGATGTTCTCTTTCAGCCGGCACGGGCTAGTCTTGGAACGGGTCACCGCGGCTCCTCGCTCGAATAGAAACGGGCGCGCCCGAGTCGGCTCGGGTAGACTACGCCGCTTTTCGACCGGCGCACCGGCATCGGAGTGGGCAGCGGCTCCAGCCGCCCCATCGAGCGGAACCGGCTTTCCTAGCAACAGGGTCAGATTATGGCGCTTACCAACGAACAGAAGAAACACTTCAAATCTATCGGCCACCACCTGAAACCGGTATTGACCGTGGCCGAGAATGGCCTGACCGAGGGCGTACTGGCCGAGCTGGAGCGCGCGCTCAACGACCACGAGCTGATCAAGGTGCAATTCCGCCTGACCGAGCGCGACGACCGCCGCGCCCTGATCGACGAACTGGCCGCCGCCGGCCGCTGCGAACTGGTCCAGGTGATCGGCAAGATGGCCCTGGTCTACCGCCGGAATCCCAAGCCGAACAAGAACCTGTCCAACATCCACCGCTATCAGGCCTGATAGCGGTATCGGCTCAATCGCTACGCCGCCCCGGCAGCGGCTGCAGCACCAGGACCAGGCCGCAGACGGCCATCACCAGATAGCTGAACAGCATCCAGCGCTCGGCGCCCAGCTCCCAGTGGCGCACGGCGAAGAACGCCACGGCCATGGCCAGCGAGAGCAGCAGCACCTGGCCGCGCAGGTCCCGCCACAGGCTGTTCAGCCCCTCCGCCTGCACCACCACCGCGCCCTGCAGCAGCACGCAGAAACCGGCGAAGCCGATCAGCAGCGGGCTCAGCGCCGCATTGACCTCCTGGATCAACAGCGGTGCAAAGCCCATCTTCTCCAGCGCGGGCAACACGACGAAGTGAAACAGCCAGAGGCCGCCGACCCAGAAGGTCTGGGCCAGCTGCCAGATGGCCATGCCCGCGCGCGGCAGACGCTTAGATATGGCGGACTTCGACAATCTCGTACTCGACCAGGCCACTGGGGGTCTTCACCGCCACCACGTCCCCCTCTTCCTTGCCCACCAGGGCGCGGGCGATGGGCGAGCTGACCGACAGTTTGCCGATCTTGATGTCGGCCTCGTCCTCGCCAACGATCTGGTAGGTCACGGTCTCGTCGGTATCGCAGTTGGCGATATCGACGGTGGTACCGAAGATCACCTTGCCGGTACGCGGCACGGTGGTGACGTCGATGATGTGAGCGTTCGACAGCTTGGCCTCGATGTCGCGGATACGCGCCTCGGCCAAGCCCTGCTGCTCACGCGCGGCATGGTATTCGGCGTTTTCCTTGAGGTCGCCCAGCTCTCTCGCCTCGGCGATGGCCTGGCTGATCCTCGGGCGTTCGATCTTGAGGTTCTTCAGTTCTTCTTCCAGGGCGCGGGCGCCCTGGACGGTCATGGGGAACTTGCTCATGCCTTGATTCCTGCATGCAGATCCTGCAGCCGGCGCACGGTCTTCTCGGGACCGAACTTGAGCGCCTCACAGATCGCCTGCCCCGCCGCAATGGTGGTGGTGCAGTAGATCTTGTGCTGCAGGGCGTTACGACGGATGGAGTAGGAGTCGGCGATGGACTGGCGACCCTCGGTGGTGTTGATGATCAGGGTGACCTCGTCATTCTTGATCATGTCGACCACGTGCGGACGGCCTTCCGTCACCTTGTTGACGCGGCGCACCGGCAGGCCGACAGCCTCGATCACCTTGGCGGTGCCGGCGGTGGCGACCACTTCGAAGCCCAGAGCGACCAGGTCACGGGCCACCTCGACGGCCTGCGCCTTGTCATCCTCGCGGACGCTGATGAAGGCGACACCCGCGTTCGGCAGGATCTCGCTGGCGCCCAGCTGGGCCTTGGCGAAGGCCTCGCCGAAGCTGTCGCCGACACCCATCACTTCGCCGGTGGACTTCATCTCCGGGCCGAGGATCGGGTCGACACCCGGGAACTTGGCGAACGGGAACACCGCCTCCTTGACGCTGAAGAACGGCGGGATGATCTCCCGGGTGAAGCCCAGCTCGGCCAGGCTCTTGCCGGCCATGACGCGGGCGGCCACCTTGGCCAGCGACTCGCCGATGCACTTGGAGACGAACGGCACCGTCCGCGAGGCGCGCGGGTTCACTTCGATGACGAAGATGTCCTCGCCCTGCACGGCCATCTGCACGTTCATCAGGCCGACCACGCCGAGTTCCAGGGCCATCTTCTTGACCTGCTCGCGGATCTCGTCCTGGATGTGCCCCGGCAGCGAGTACGGCGGCAGCGAGCAGGCGGAGTCACCGGAGTGCACGCCGGCCTGTTCGATGTGCTGCATGATCGCGCCGATCACCACGGTCTCGCCGTCGCACACCGCGTCCACGTCCACTTCGATGGCGCAGTTGAGGAAGTGGTCGAGCAGCACCGGGCTGTCGTTGGAGACCTTCACGGCCTCGCGCATGTAGCGCTTGAGTTCTTCTTCCTGGTAGACGATCTCCATCGCGCGGCCGCCCAGCACGTAGGACGGGCGCACCACCAGCGGGTAGCCGATGGCCTTGGAGTGGGCCAGGGCCTCGTCCTCGCTGCGCGCGGTGCCGTTGGCCGGCTGGCGCAGGTTGAGGCGCTGCACCATCTGCTGGAAGCGCTCGCGGTCTTCGGCACGGTCGATGGCGTCCGGGCTGGTGCCGATGATCGGCACGCCGGCCTCTTCCAGGGCGCGGCAGAGCTTCAACGGAGTCTGACCGCCGTACTGCACGATCACGCCTTTCGGCTGCTCGACACGGACGATCTCCAGCACGTCCTCCAGGGTGACCGGCTCGAAGTACAGGCGGTCGGAGGTGTCGTAGTCGGTGGAGACGGTTTCCGGGTTGCAGTTGACCATGATGGTCTCGTAGCCATCTTCGCGCATCGCCAGTGCCGCGTGCACGCAGCAGTAGTCGAACTCGATGCCCTGGCCGATGCGGTTCGGACCGCCGCCGAGAATCATGATCTTATCGCGGCCGGACGGGTTGGCCTCGCACTCTTCCTCGTAGGTCGAGTACATGTAGGCGGTGTCGGTGGCGAACTCGGCGGCGCAGGTGTCGACGCGCTTGTACACCGGCAGCACTTTCAGCTTGTGACGGTGGCTGCGCAGGTTCTTCTCGGTGACGCCGAGCAGCCTGGCCAGGCGCGCGTCGGAGAAGCCCTTGCGCTTGAGCTTGTACATCAGGTCGCGGTCGATGGACGACAGGCCGAGGGTCTTGACCCGCTCCTCGTCCTTGACCAGGTCCTCGATCTGCACCAGGAACCACTCGTCGATGCGGGTCAGGTCGAACACTTCGGCGACGGTCTTGCCGGCGCGGAAGGCATCGGCCACATACCAGATGCGCTCGGCGCCCGGCACGGTCAGTTCGCGGCGCAGGGTGCTCTCGGCTTCCGGGTCGGCCAGGTCGAGCTTCGGATCGAAGCCGGCCACGCCCACTTCCAGGCCGCGCAGGGCTTTCTGCAGGGACTCCTGGAAGGTACGGCCGATAGCCATGACCTCACCCACGGATTTCATCTGGGTGGTCAGGCGGGCGTCGGCCTTGGGGAACTTCTCGAAGGCGAAACGCGGAATCTTGGTGACGACGTAGTCGATGGCCGGCTCGAACGAGGCCGGGGTACGACCGCCGGTGATGTCGTTCTGCAGCTCGTCGAGGGTATAGCCCACGGCCAGCTTGGCGGCGATCTTGGCGATCGGGAAACCGGTGGCCTTGGAGGCCAGCGCGGAGGAACGCGACACCCGCGGATTCATCTCGATCACCACCATGCGGCCGGTGTTCGGGCAGATGCCGAACTGCACGTTGGAGCCGCCGGTTTCCACGCCGATCTCGCGCAGCACCGCCAGGGAGGCGTTGCGCAGGATCTGGTATTCCTTATCGGTCAGGGTCTGTGCAGGGGCCACGGTGATCGAGTCGCCGGTGTGCACACCCATCGGGTCGAAGTTCTCGATGGCGCAGACGATGATGCAGTTGTCCTTCTTGTCACGGACCACCTCCATCTCGTATTCCTTCCAGCCGATCAGCGATTCGTCGATCAGCAGTTCGCTGGTCGGCGACAGATCCAGGCCGCGTGCGCAGATTTCCTCGAATTCCTCACGGTTGTAGGCGATACCGCCACCGGTGCCGCCCATGGTGAAGGACGGACGGATGATGCAGGGGAAACCGACCTTCTCCAGCACGCCGTAGGCTTCTTCCATGTTGTGGGCGATGCCGGAGACCGGGCAGGCCAGGCCGATATCCTTCATCGCCTTGTCGAAGCGCGAACGGTCCTCTGCCTTGTCGATGGTGTCGGCGTTGGCACCGATCATTTCGACACCGAACTTCTCCAGCACGCCATGGCGCTCCAGATCCAGCGCGCAGTTCAGCGCGGTCTGCCCACCCATGGTCGGCAGCAGGGCGTCCGGGCGCTCCTTCTCGATGATCTTGGCCACGGTGGCCCACTTGATCGGCTCGATGTAGGTGGCGTCGGCCATGGCCGGGTCGGTCATGATGGTGGCCGGGTTGGAGTTCACCAGGATGACGCGGAAACCTTCTTCCTTCAGGGCCTTGCAGGCCTGGGCGCCGGAGTAGTCGAACTCGCAGGCCTGGCCGATGACGATGGGGCCGGCACCGAGGATCAGGATGCTTTTGATGTCTGTACGTTTTGGCATGTTCTTTACTCGAATCCTTGGGTCAGTCGGCGGGGCTTAGCGGCGCTTGGCCATGGCTTCGATGAAGCGGTCGAACAATGGGGCCACGTCGTGCGGGCCCGGGCTCGCTTCCGGGTGGCCCTGGAAGCTGAAGGCCACCTTGTCGGTGCGTTCGATGCCCTGCAGGGTGCCGTCGAACAGCGACTTGTGGGTGGCGCGCAGATTGGCTGGCAGGCTGGCCTCGTCCACGGCGAAACCGTGGTTCTGGCTGGTGATCATCACCACGCCGCTGTCGAGGTCCTGCACCGGGTGGTTGGCGCCGTGGTGGCCGGTCTCCATTTTCACCGTCCTGGCGCCGGAGGCCAGGGCCAGCAGCTGGTGGCCTAGGCAGATGCCGAACAGCGGAAGCTCGGTCTGCAGCACTTCCCTGATCGCAGCGATGGCGTAGTCGCATGGCTCGGGATCGCCAGGGCCGTTGGAGAGGAACACGCCGTCCGGGTTCAGCGCCAGCACTTCGCTGGCCGGGGTCTGCGCCGGCACCACGGTCAGGCGGCAGCCGCGCTCGACCAGCATGCGCAGGATGTTGACCTTGACCCCGTAGTCATAGGCGACCACATGGTAGGGCAGCTCGCTGGCAGCGATTTCCGGATGGCTGTCGCTCTTCAGGCTCCACACGCTGGAGCGCCACTCGTAGCGCTCGGTGCAGCTGACCACCTTGGCCAGGTCCATGCCCTTCAGGCCGGGGAAGCTGCGCGCCAGCTCCAGGGCCTTCTCCTCGGTGGCATCGTCGCCGGCGAGGATGCAGCCGTTCTGCGAACCCTTCTCGCGCAGGATGCGGGTCAGGCGGCGGGTGTCGATGCCGGCGATGGCAACGGTACCGTTCTCTTTCAGATACTCGTCCAGCGGCTGCTTGTTGCGCCAGTTGCTGGAAGTCAGCGGCAGGTCGCGAATGATCAGGCCGGCGGCCCACACGCGGCTGGATTCGGCATCTTCCGGCGTGGTGCCGGTGTTGCCGATGTGCGGATAGGTCAGGGTGACGATCTGCTGGGCATAGGAGGGATCGGTGAGGATTTCCTGATAGCCGGTCATCGCGGTGTTGAACACCACTTCACCAATGGTATGGCCGTCGGCCCCGATGGCTTCACCGCGGAAAATGCTGCCGTCGGCAAGGGCGAGTATGGCTGGCTTAGTCAAGAAGACCTCCCTTAGATCTGAAACTTGCACAAACGCAGGTTGTAAAAAAGCGGGATGACGTATTGACCGTCACCCCGCTTCTTAATCTGATTCATTCTGCGTAACTTTTAGTGGACACACTAAAGCGGGAAGCTTACAGGAAAAGCCCTTTTCGGTCCACAGCTTGCATGGACCGTTCAGGCATTTCAGTTCAGTCCCAATACGTCCTGCATGTCATAAAGGCCGGCCGGCTGGCTCTGCAGCCATTGCGCCGCGCGCACCGCGCCCTTGGCGAAGGTCATGCGGCTGGAAGCCTTGTGGGTGATCTCGACGCGCTCGCCATCGGCGGCGAACAGCACGGTGTGATCGCCGACCACATCGCCGGCACGCACGGTGGCGAAACCGATGGTCTCGCGCTCGCGGGCGCCGGTCTGGCCCTCGCGACCGTAGACCGCGACCTTCTGCAGATCACGCCCCAGCGCATTGGCCACCACCTCGCCCATGCGCAGGGCGGTGCCGGACGGCGCATCCACCTTGTGCCGGTGGTGCGCCTCGATGATCTCGATGTCCACATCGTCACCCAGCACGCGGGCGGCGGTGTCCAGCAGCTTCAGGCACAGGTTGACGCCGACGCTGTAGTTGGCGGCGAAGACGACCGGAATCTGCTTGGCCGCCTCGCTCAGCAGCTGCTTCTCTTCCGGCGAGAAGCCGGTGGTACCGATGACCATGGCCTTGCCCGCCTGACGGCAGACCTCAAGGTTCTTCAGGGTCGCCGAGGGGTGGGTGAAGTCGATCAGCACGTCGAACCGATCCAGCACGGCACTCAGGTCACCGACCAGCGTCACGCCGATCTTGCCCAGCGCCGCCAGCTCACCGGCGTCGGCGCCGATCAGGCTGCTGTCCGGGCGATCGATGGCGGCGGTCAGCTGCGCGCCTTCCGCCTGGCCGACCGCCTCGATGAGGATCTTGCCCATGCGCCCGGCGGCGCCCATCACTGCGATACGTTGCATAACCTGTTCCTTAGAGCCTGCTTACGATCTCGCGAGCTAGAGCCAGGCTAGGCGCTACGTTAGTAACAGCCTATGGCTGGTCAAAGCGGCGAGGAAGCGGAGTTTACAAGTAGTAAATGAGCATTCCGAGACGCCGCGTCCCGGCCTGTTTTCTGATGCGGCGCGCGAAAAATACGGGCGGTGAGGTGAGATAAATCCCTCACCGCTCGATTGTACAGTTTCCAAAGGAATCTTAGAAAAGCCCGGCCGGTTCGGCCTGGACGTCCCAGCTGAAGATCAGCACCTCCCTCGCGTCACTCCCCTTGCCACCTCCCACCGTGTACTTGATGTCGGTCGCTTCGATGTGAAACCCGGCGAAGCACCTCCTGATGTCCGGGTGGTCGTTGAGGCTGATGATCGCCTTGCCCTTGAGCCGGCCCAATACCTGCGCCATCTCTTCGTACTGCCCGAACTCGAATGGCACTCCGTACCCTTCCGTCTGCCAGTAAGGCGGGTCCATATAGAACAGGGTGTGCTCGCGGTCGTACTTGGCCACACACTGCTGCCACGGGAGGTGCTCGATGTAGGTACTGCTCAGCCGTAGATGCGCGGCCGACAGGTTCTCTTCGAGACGTAGCAGGTTCAGGCCAGGCGGTGTGGTCGTTGCTGTGCCGTAGCTCTGTCCCTCGACCCTGGCGCCGAAGGCTGATTGCTGCAGATAGTAGAAGCGAGCTGCGCGCTGGATGTCGGTTAACGTCTCGGGCTGGGTGATCTGCAACCACTTGAACACCTGTCGGGACGACAACGCCCACTTGAACTGCCTGACGAACTCCTCCAAGTGGTGCTGCACGACCCGGTATAGATTGACCAGGTCGCCGTTGACGTCGTTGAGCACCTCCACATCTGCCGGCACCGGCCGGAGGAAGAACAGCGCAGCTCCACCCGCGAAGGGTTCGACGTAGCATGAGTGTCGGGGGAACAAGGGGAAGATGCGGTCAGCGAGCCGCCTCTTGCCTCCTAGCCAGGGGATGATCGGTTGTGCGGACATTGGGCCTCCTGAAGGCTTCGGGCGCTCAGCGGCGCTTGAGGGAGGCTCTCGGCCTTCAGGTGGTTCAGTGTCCGGCAGCGCGGGCACTTGATCTGTAGCTCGGTAAAAGCGCTGGCAGCTGCCAGCTTGCGTCGGCAATTGCCGCAGCGAATTTCTTGCAACATCTGCAAAGCCTTTGGGTATCTGGTAGGCTCGCCGCCGCTCGCGCGAGCGGGGGGCCTTGGTTGGCTTGCAGGGCTAGTCTGCGGGCTGACGCTTGGCCCAGGTGTTCCACCACCTGGGCTGGGCGCCCCTTCTATCTATATGGAGCACAGCCCCTGTTGGGGCGGGAGCATCCACAAATGCTGCGGGAGTACTCGGCGCAATGCCGAGCACCTGAACCACTCCTCGCCGGCGGCGGCCGCAGCCCAAGCGACCAGCTCAGAGCAGAACCAGGCGTCCTCCTCTTGCCAATCGCGGTGCATGCCGATGCCAGCGATAGCGCTCCAGTCGTAGGGCTTGCCGATCTGAGAGCGGGCGGCCGTAATGATCGCGACCGGGTTGCGGGACGGCAGGTCCACCAGCTGGTAGCTGCTGGCCCGCGCGATCGCATCTTCAAGTCTCACTTCCCGGACGCCGTGACCGGCGGCCGCTTCAATCACTGTCCCGGCATCGATGTCGACCAGCGCAACGTGGCTCCACTGCGACCAGGTCACGGCACGAATCAACAGGCTGAACGGGAGCTGGGTAGTGCTGAACAGCAAACGAACCGAACTACTCACTGCGCGCCCCCTGCGTTACCGATCCCTGCGACGGCAGCGGCGATTGCTGCGATGGTCTGCTCGGCCACTGCCGAGGCCTGCTGGAGATTGCCGACCGCAGCCAAGGCGCGGATGTGCTCCTTGGCCGCGAGCCTTGCTTCGCGCAGACGGTAGAAGGCGTCGGTGTAAGCGTCAGCCTCGGCGATGATCTCGTCTGCAGCCTGCTGAGGCGTCCTGCCGCTGATCGCCCAGGCCGACACGGTGCGCGGTACGGCATCGACAGGATAGCCAGCAGCCGCGAACTCTCGGGCCTCGGCTGCGGCGCGGTCATACTCGACGGCGCGCAGCGGGTCGCCGGCAACGGCCTTGCGTGCCGCGTCGGCGGCATCGTCGACCGCCCTGCACAGCTGCTCGACGGTTGGCAGCGGGGCCGGGATCACCGACCAGCCCCGGATTGCGCGGCCTTGCTCGATGCGCAGCTCGCCAGGCTCCAGCTGCTCGCCGGGGGCAAGATGGGGTTCGGGGTCGTACTCGACCAAGGCGAAGCCGAGGTCGGCCAGCAGCTCAGGCGGCAGCTCGGGCGGGAAAATCATGTTGGGATGCGCAGCGCGGAATTCGTGTTCCTGCCATGCCGTGCGTGTTTCGAGATTGATGATTTCCATGTATGTGTCAGCCCTTGAGTGTGAGTTTGACCGCGCCGGCGCGGGCGTTACCGCCGTGGACGCTGCCTGATATACCGCCCCCGGCCCCGCTCATGCCCACAGCCGAGTTGTCCGGCCAGGAAGATGGGCGAGCCCCGGTGAACGTAGTGCCCGTGCCGCTGCCACCCGGCCCTCCAGCCGCTGTGACTGACCAGAAGGACGACGGGTAGCCGCCGCCCCCAGGCTGGCCACCTGCGCTGTCGCCAATGCCCCCGCCGCCACCAATGCCGACTGTCACAGCCCTGGACGAGTTGAATGACACGGGGCCGGTCGCGATGCTGCCGGGGTAACCAGCAACCCCATACCGGCCGTAGAACGTGTCGGAGCCTGAGCCGCCGCCACCGCCACCGATGGCCAGCACTTGCCAGATGCCTGGGAAGTCGGGATACGCCGTGGTCGACGCGGCGAAAGTCTTGCTGATACCCAGCGGGCGCGGCCGGAAAAATACTCGGCTGAGCATCACACTGTTCCCGAGTCGACGAGCATCGCGTAAACCGTGGCACGGCCGGGCATGCGGTAGAACATGAGCAGGTCGCGGCCGGTGGCGGCAGCGCTGAGCAACGGCGCGGCGCCGCCAGACCATGTTGGCGTGAGCGGGACGCCGTCGAGCTGGAGCACCAGGGTTTTCCGTGCGCCCCTGATCAGCTCGACGTGCCAGGTGATGATCGACGTTTCACTGACGGGCACGTTGGTGAAGTTCAGGGTCAGCGTGCCCGTGGCGCTGGCGGTCGCCATGCTGGCCGTGAAGAACTTGCCGGCGGTCACGTTGAGGTCGACCGTCTGCGCACCCGTAGTGGCGACGTCGCCGAGGGCGGTCACTGTCTGGCCGCCCTCAAGCGCCGCGACGCGCGCGGGCAGGCCGGTCAGACCGAGCGCGGTCAGTGCCGAGGCTTGGGTCGGGCCGAGCTGGAAGTTGGCGCTGGCCAGCATCAGCGAGTCCCAGTCGGACCACTGCCCGGCGCCGAACATACGGAATTTGATGCTCGCCTTGCTGATGTTCGCCGCGCTGATGTAGGGGAAAGCGAGCTGGAACATGCCGCCGCCGTCGTGCCGGCCTACCAGGGGCCAGTAGTAATTCGCGACGCCGTTCCCGGCCGCGATAGGTGTCAGGCCATCCGGGTGGTTGGGGTTGCGGTCGGCTGGTGCGCCGCCCAGCAGGCTTTTGAACCACCCTGGGACGATCAGATTATTGAAGTCGGCGACGTTGTCCGTGCCCGTTGCTGTCGGCAGGTATCGGTAGTTAGCGTTCACCGGCCCGCCGAGGTCGCCGACCCGGAGCAGTCGGCCGGCGGTGACGTCGGTCGCGGAGGTGGTCACGTTTGCCGTTGCGGCAGACCCCAGCGCGAGCGCGACGCGCCCAGACGCCGAGTCTCCGGCCGCCAGCAGGGTGCGACCGAAGGCTGTCAGCGTGGACAGAGACAGCGCCCCGGCGCCGGTGAAATACGGCAGCCGGTCAGCAGCGCCGGCCAGGGCGGCGAGCGCCCGCAGGTTGGCCGGCAGCAGGTTCAGGTCGAGACCTCCACCCTCGGCGGTGAGGCCGTCGAGCCCGGAGGCCAGGGCGGCCAGCAGGCCGTCGACCATCTGCAGCGACGCGCGGATGCGCAGCACGTCGTCGGAGAGGTCGTTGTCCGGGTGCGGCAGGGGCAGCTCGGCGTTGGGCGTTTTCTGGTCGACGTCCATGGCTTACTCCGAGACGATGACGCGGATGTTGTGCGCGGTTGGCCGGGCTGCCGGTGTGCCCGCCAGCGTGAGGCGCACTCGCACCACGCTGCCGCTCAGGCCGGGGGTGACGGAGGTGAGTTCCACAGCGCCGTTGTCTGCCGGCGCGGCGGTCGGCGCGTCGCAGGCGTGCCATGGGCCGTCGTCGATCCGGTAGTGCGCGACCGCAGTGCTGCCGGGTGGCAGGACGGCGTCGTAGACGACGGTGAGCCGCTGGTTGGTGCCCAGGGCGGCAGTCACAAGGTTGAACGCGCGGGAAACGTAGGTGCCCTCGGATGCGACCTTGCCTACGACAAGGTTGGAGCCCGGCAGCAGGACGCCGGACAGGTCTTCGGTGGCTGTGATCACTGCCGAGACGGCGACGTTGCCGGTGATCGGTGCCGCCAGGCGCACAGGCTGATCGCTCGCCACGTCCAACACATCGCCGCCAGGCAGGGTCAGTCGGTATTCCACGCCAGCGCCAGCGGCGGGGTTGAGGTGGTTGCCGAGCATCATCAGATCGGTGGCGTCTTCGACGGCCACGGCGCCGAGCGGCACGACGCGCGTGCGGTTGGCCGGCGCGATGCTGGCCCGTTGCAGGCTGAAATAAAGGTCGCGGTCCTGGTGGGGCGTCCAGGTCTGGGCGTTGGCGCTGCTGAGCAGGACGCCCACTTCATACGGCTGGTTGCTGACCCAGCGGTTGTACTGCACGTCGTATTTGCCCAGTTCTGCGATGACAAGCTCGTGGCCGAGGCCGTTGGTCATGATGACCAGGGCGTATTCCACGCCCTCGAACAGGGTCGGAGGCAGGTCGAGGTTGATGCCCGCGAACGATTCGTTGAGGCCGAACGTGCTGGCGGGGATGCGCTGCTCGGCCAGCACCTTGCCGGTGGGCAGGCCGTTGACGGTTTCGCGGATGTGGATCAGCAACGGCTCGTCGCCGCCGCGCTTGCCGCGCAGGATGATCTGGGCGAGCTGGCATGTGCGGGTGACGCGGAACGTCTGAGCAAGCGGGTCAATGAAACAGGTGCCGATGGGCTTGCCGGTCCAGTAGTCCAGGACGTCGATGATGGTGGTGACGTAGACCTTGTTGGTGACCTCGCGGATGCCCTCGCCGGTGAAAACTGCGGTGCCGGTGCTGCCGCCCGCGCCGGTTGCCTTCACTGCTTTGCTGCCGGACGGAATGCCGGCCGGCACCGTGAAGCTGCCGGCGACTACACCCGCGTCATTGGCCTTGATGACGCCGGCCGGCAGCACGTTGATGCCGTCGAACGTGAGCCCGGTCAGTTGCTCGCGTGCGCCGAAGCCGGTGATGGTGAACGCCACAGGGATCTGGCGCAGCGTCGCCACGGCTTCGCGGGTGATGTAGCTCTGTGTGGTGGTGGTCTTGCTGCTCCTGACGCCGTTCTGCACGTTGTCGAAGTAGTCGTAAACGAAGTGTTCGGTGCGCGGCGAGCCCCATACGGTTGCGGTTTCCGTCCAGCGATCAACCGCCGGGTTGAGGGTGATCGAGGCCGGCACAGGTAGCTGTGAGCCGTAGGCGTTGATGGGCATCCAGCCGGTGCGCGAGAGCTGCTTGACCTCGTCCGCCAGGGTGAACTGGCAGAGGGTCGGTTTGGCCACGTCGCCGGGCAGCGGGTGGGCTTGTGCGTCGATGGAGAGCATCAGCGCGCCGGCGACAATCGATGCGGTCTGCTCGATGCCGGCGTCGCGCAGGCTGTCGTCGAGCAGTGGGTCAA
This sequence comes from Pseudomonas sp. GD03875, assembly GCF_029840585.1. NCBI lineage: Bacteria > Pseudomonadati > Pseudomonadota > Gammaproteobacteria > Pseudomonadales > Pseudomonadaceae > Pseudomonas > Pseudomonas sp. GD03875. Next base: position 157,227 of record NZ_JAOCCV010000007.1, read on the forward strand.
CGAACATGCCATTTTTCAGTGAGGCGTTGCGCATGCTGGCGTCGGTGCGCAACGCCTGCTCGGCGACCATGCGGGTCAGGTTGTCGAGCCGTGCGCCGTAGCGCACCAGGTCGAACATGCTGATGACCCGGTAGCTGTCAGCCACGACCCGGCGGGTATCGTCGAGCCAGGTCTGGTAGACCAAGGCGAGCGACAGCAGGGTCGGGGATGTCGGCGGCGGGAGCGGATTGTCGGTGGACGGGACGCCACGCTGCCAGACGACATTGCCGATTGCGTCAAGGCAAAGGCGATCAATACGCGGCAGCTTGGCGCGGTAAGTGACCAACGCCAGAGTGCCGGCAACTGCGCCCTCGACACTGAAGCCACGCCCATCCGGTTCAATAGGATCGACTGTGTCTATATAGCGGTACTTCACATCGTAGGTGCTGCCAGTAGCCGGCTCCGCACCTGCTGGCGACCAGTCGACGCTGCCGGCGGTCAGAAGGTAGTCGGCCGGTGGGTGGTACGTCGTGCCGCCCTGCTTGATTAGCAGGATTTCAAGCACGCCGGCATCGGGCAGCGGATCGGACACCCCGATGTAAGCACCGTGGACGAGCTGGACGGTGCGCTCCTTTGTGACCTGAACTGACTCGATGCTTGCGATGGCCGGCCGGTTGACGTTGATACGCTGACGGGCCGGCCCGCTCATGAGGTGCGCCTCGGAGCTGATCAGGCGGGTGGTCGGATCGGCGGCGTAGGTGATGCGCCGCGAGGTTGCGAGTTCCAGGGCGCGGCCGGAGACGCGGGCCTGGCCGCTGTCCAGCAGCCAGGTTTGCACGTCGTCGGCCGTGGTCGCGCCGAACTTCACGTCCAGGCCGCTGACCACGTAGGTGCCGCCGCCAGTGGATTCCCGGTCGTAGCCCTCCAGGGCCTGGGAAACGCTGTCGAGCCCGACCGGCGTAGTACGGGAGCGCACGTACCCGTCCACTACCGTATACACAGGGTAGAACTCACCTTCCGGCCGCGCGCCAGCGATGCCCCACTCGGGGATGATCTGCAGACGATCCGCTCCAGGCTCGTTATAGCCGCGAGTGCCGGTGGCCGGGTTGAGCAGCTCGGGGTCCTCCAGGGAGGTGATGATGGTGCTCGTCAGATAGGCGCCCACGGTCACTGTTCCCACCAGCTCGATCTGCAGTTGAGCCGGAGCGATGCCCCGAACTGCCCCAGCCAGGTACAGCGCGCCGCTGCTGAGGGTCGCGACGCCGGTCTGCTGGTCGATGACCAGGTCACAGTCGCGAATCACGTCGCCATCCCGGAGCACCGCGTCGGCGACACCTTTCAAACGATGATGGAGGCCGGTCTGCAACTCGTTGAACTCCGACGACTGGAGTACGCGGTCGGGGTTGAACAGGTGCTTGTCGTAGCCCTTCGAGGGATTGAAGCGGTCGTAATGGGGCATGGTTCTGGCCTCAGAAGGGGAGCACATACTCGAACGTCTGCTTGACGTTCTGGTCGCGGACGATCTTGGTTTGCGGGCGATCCAACAGCTTCAGGCGGCCGGACGCCTCGATCTGGTCAGGAGTGAAATAGAGCTGTCCAGGTGGCAGGCCGGCGGCAGGCTGGCTATTGAAGAACACCCCAATCTCGCGGATCGTTTCGCCATTGCCTTCGAGGTAGTTGAAGACGCAACGCACATAGGCGAAGGCCGTGGGGACTGGCGACGGGCTGTAGCGCTGCCCGCCCGGCATGTCGATAGGGCCGTCGGGATCGGGGTATACGAACTGCGCCTGAGTCGCCCAGCGGCGACCGATCTCGTCGACGAGAGCGGTTGCATCTGTCGGTTCAGGCTCGGGCGAGACATCCCACGCCGGATCGCCCCGGCCCCAGGCGAACATGATGGGCAGCCCAATGAAAATCTCGCATTCGCCGATGCGTCCGTCTGTTGAAAGCGCTGGCATGAATCAGTCCTCGGTGTAGTGGCGGAAGTGGATAACGGGCAGGCGCCAGGGGCCGGTCCAAGGGCCGGTCCAGCGCCGGAGGGGGTATCGCTCGGGAGCTGTCGCCGCGAGGCCCTGCTGGGCGGCGGCAATAGGCGGCGGCAGGTTGCGGTCGAGCACCGCCTGGCGCAGTTCGCCAGTGGTTCCGCTCGGTGCGGGTAGATCGCGGGATGGGCACTCAGCGCTGCGGACGTGTCCGATACCGCCGCTCACGTCGACCATCCAGACGGAATCCAGCGCCCAGGAATCCCAATACATCGCGTCACGGCGCAACGTCATGGCGCGGTGCTGCGCTGCCCCACCGATGACGGCTCGCGGCGGCGCTGGCAGCGTTGCGGCATGCCGAGCGCCAAACGACACAACGACACCGTCGACCAGCACGCCGGAGTCGTTGTCCAGGAGCGCGCTATCCCACCGGCTCACGTCCGTTACGGCCGGACGAATGTCGAGGCTGCCGTACAGTCGCACCAGGTGCGCGCGGGCCGGGGCGGCGAAACGGGCAAGTTCCAGAATGGCGGGCAGCTCTGCAGGCGTGACCGGCTTGTCGAGCTGTAGCTGATACTCAGCCCAACGCGCGGCCGAGCTGGTGGTGTCCTCGACCTGGGCGCCTAGGCCGATCCACGACATTGCAAGCTCGACCGCATGCGGGGTGCCCTTGACCCTGTGCCACTTCACCGCGTCCTTGATTGCGCGGCGGCGGGCGTCGTCGCTCTGCAGGTGCTGCCAGATCGGCCCGACCACGTTGAACTGCTCGGCCAGATGCGGCAGCGCGGTGCCCGGCACCAGGTCGACCAGGTAGACCAGCACCGCGCCGACATCGAGCTGCTCGATGCCGTGCGACAGCTGGTCGAAAACTTCGCTGCGCTGGTCGCCTACGAGCGACGGGGGCAGAAGGCTAGGCATCGGTGACGACCCGGCCCAGTTCGACGCTGAGCGTCTGCAGACGGGAGTACTCGTGCAGGGCCAGCTGGCGCAGCGCGGCCGGCTCGACCAGGCGCACGTCGTAGAGGCCATCGATGCCGCCGAGCGCCGTCTTGATCTGTGCCGGCACCAGGTCCGCGCCGATCTCGCGGCCCTTGCTGTCGGCCCACGCCTGCAGGCGCGTCTTGACCTGGTCGAGCACCAGGCTGGGCACGCGGGTGGCGAGCACGTCGACGACGAGGCGCAGGTTGTAGTCGACCGGTGCAGCGCCGAGGACGGTCACACGGTCGCCGAGCATGCGGTTCTTCCGGTCCGTCAGCGCGGCCCGCACCAGCTCGACCACCTCGGCGGCCGGGGCACCGGCCACGTCCAGGAGCACGACATTGACCCGTCCATCCGGGCTGGGACTGAACACCTGCACGTCGACCAGGGATGGCGCGGTCGTCATTGCCAGCCAGCGGTAACGGTTCGCGCTGCCCCAGCTGAAGCGCTCCGGCGCCAGTTTGATACGGGCGCGGTAGCGCTCGTCGCTCTCAACATCGAGGCCGCCGGCCGTCGTCGTCAGGTTCTGGAGCGTCGCGGCGACGGGCAAGCTGTCCACGGCCTGGGTGATCTGGCCCGGCAGGTAGCCGTTGCCGGCCGGGCCGGCGTCGACGGCAACAACGGCGCACTCGGCATGGCTCTGCCCGGCTGCGACCACAAGTTCCGCGGTGGTGGCGAACTGGATGCCGGCGCCGGTAGCTACGCGCCAGCCTGCAGGAACAGTCATCGCCTGGGCCAGCGGCGCCTCGAAGGTCAGTCGGATGGTGGTCCTGGAGGGCTGAGCCGGCAGCCGGTGGGTGTCCACAAGCTCGCCCAGGTAGTCGAGCATCGGCGCTCGGGCGAACGCGACCAGGTTCTGCCGGGCGGCGTCGTTGATGCCGATGCGGACGAGGGTCTCGCGGTAGGCCGCGAGGTCGACCAGAAGGCGCTCGACTTGGGCGGGAAACAGCGTGCGGCCCGTCATGCGCTCGTAGGCGGCAATCATCTCTGCGGTAATCGCGGCCGCGTCGGCCTCGATGAACACGGGCTCAGGCAGCGCGGGCATAGGTCACCTCGGTGGACTGGATGACCCCGCGCGCAACCTGCCACTGCACCCGCAGGGTGATGTGGCTGCCGGCGATCTGCACGCGCACTTGGACGACATCGACACGCGGCTCCCACTGGCGGATCGCGTCGACGCTCTCGCGCACCAGGTACGGCGTCACGCGGTTGACGGGCCAGTCGATGTAGAGGTGCAGATTGCTGCCGAACAGCGGGCGGTGCGGGTCGCTTCCGCGCGGGGTCGAGAGGATCAGGCGAATGGCCTGGTCAATGTCGCGGACGCCTTCGACAACCTGGCCCTCGGCGCGGAGGGCGGGCTGCCAATGCAAAGAGGTAATGCTGGAGAGAGGGCGTGGGTTCATGCCCCCATGATGCGAAAGCCGCCGCGCGGCGGCTTTTAATCGGGTTTAAAGAACGTCAGTGCGAGTGGTTGGGCGTGTTGCCGCCCGTGTCGATGATCGAGCCCGTGGCGTGGATGTTTCCCGCCACCTGCAAATTGCCGGTGATGGTGGTATCCCCCACAACATCTGTGACGCCCTGGACGGTGACCTGCGGCGCGGTCACCTGGGCGCTGGTCGCGGCATTCACCACGACCGTGCCGACGCTGTCTACCAGCAGCTGGCCGCTCGCCCTGTTGTACGTGATCGCCGTACCGTCGCTGAACCGCACATAGTCGGTGTCCGGGTCTGTCACGGGTGGCGGCTCGGCCTTGAAGTAGACCCCGCCCAGGTAGGTGCCTCGCACTCCATCTTCATCGAGCAGCACCGCGACCTGTTCGCCCAGCTCGGGCATCAGGGGCCGGCGCTTGGTGCCTTTGGTGGCCCGCTGGGGCACAGTCAGCCAATGCGATTGGAGGTCGTCGCGATCAGGCAGGCGGACCTTGATCCGGCACAGCTTCAAGTCGACGGCGCTCACAAACCCGTATTCCAGTTCAACGCTCATGCCATGCCCCCATCTATGCCGTAGGTCGCCAGAGCAATGCCCGGCGTTTGTTTGTCCAGCGCCAGGCCGATGCTGTCGGCCGCGATCCTGCAGGCCTCGAAGTCGGACCGAAAGCCGCTCCCGCGCCGGAATGAATGCCGTGCCGAGGTGACCAGGTACTTGCCGCCCATCTGTCCGGCGGCGGTCAGCACAACGACCTGACCCGAGTAGAGGTCGGGGCTGCCATTACGCGACCAGCTGCCGGTGGTGCGCTCGCGGAGCTTGCGTGCCAGATCAGCAGAAGCCCGCGCCTTGTCGGCATCCGCCCCGGCGCTGCGCCGCCGCCCCTTGCGGCTGTCGCTGGCGGTGGTTGTCTTTGTCTTACTCGACGGCACGGCCACGGTCTCGCCGTTGACTATGCGGTAGCTGATCAGCTGCCCACTGGCGGGGTCCTGGTGCTTGTTGCCCACGGCCTTGGGCACAGTGCGTATCTGGTCACGCAGCCGGACGTTGCTTAGCTCCGTGCGGGCCGCCGTTGCCGAGGGCGCAGCGGCGGCCAGGTCGGCGATGGCGTGAAACACAAGGCGGGCGCCGACAACCTTGAAGGCATAGTCGTACTCGCTGGCCAGCTGGGCCAGGAACGACAGGTCCGACTCCTGCTGCGTCAACCTATCGAGCTTGACGGGCTCGATGCGCCCGACCAGTTCCAGCCCCTGGCGCTGTGCGATCTGGCGCGCAACGGCGTCCAGGGTGGTCGCTTCATACGCGCGGTGCTCGACCGTGCGCACAGCGCGGCTGATGCCTGTTGCCAGCGCACGGATGCGAACGGTCTTCGGCGCGTCGATCAGCTCGATTTCGTCGATCTCGAAACGGCCGACGCGGCGGTGGCCACCCTGCCATCCGAAACTTACCGTCAGGGTGTCGCCGTGGCCTGGATACCAGGATTCGCCCCACTTGCCATCGGGGTCAGCGAGCACCACTTCCAGGTCGTCCGACTGCCCCGTCAGGCTATCGCTGTAGGTCAGCTCCAGGAGGAAGGGTGCAACGTCGCGGGTGATGTTGGCCTGCTCGTACTCCAGCAGCACCTCGGACTGAATCTGGCTCAGCGCATCCATGGCGGCAGTCCCTCGGTGCTGGGCGTGCTGCTCTCCAGCAGCGGTACGATGATGCGGATGCCAGCGGGTAGCACCGGCTCAATGGCAAGGCCCGGATTTGCTGCGATCAGCGGCGCATAGCGCAGCGGGTCGCCGTAGTACTCCTGGGCGATCTGATCCCAGCGCTCGCCGTCCCTGCTGATGTGCTCGATGTGCATCAGGCTCTCCTCGTCACTACGGCGGCCGCCAGTTGGGCCAGCGGCACGTCGACTTCACCGAGCCGGCCGGCGGCACGTTCGAGCGCACCGCCTGCTGCCTCGACGCGCTCCAGGACGTTGCCGGCATTGATGGGTGACAACCAGGAGCGCGCGGTCAGCACGTCGGCTAGAGCGCCGCTCGCAGCGCTGACCAAGTCGCCGCCGCCATCCAGCACCCCGGCGGCGTCGGCGTAGTCGCCCAGCGGCGCCAGCACAGCGCGGGTCGCATCGAGCAGCCGGGGCACGCGCCCGAGCACTGCGGCCGGATTGCTGCGCAGTACCTGGGCGGCCTCGTAGAGTTCCAGGCCCGAGCGCAACACGGTCGCGGCGGATCGAGCATGCTCCAGGACTTGGCGAGCAACAGAAGCGGGCGCGGTCGGCGTCGCCTGCACGTCAGGCGAAGCCAGCGCAGCCATGTTGGTGCCGGCCAGCCCGGCCGGAATCAGCCCGCGCGGGCTGGCCTGATCCTGGAGCGCGCCCACGAACTCGCGCAGGGTGATGCGGATCGACCCGGAGAACAGCCGGCCGTCGCCCATCGAGCGCCGGGGGCTGACGCTCATGTCCGTGATGACATACGCGCCGGGGTATTCGCCGTTGCCGAGCACCAACTTGAGGGGCTGGTGCTCATCCTTGGCTTTCTTCAGCTCCTTTCGGCGCACTTCCGGGTCACCCAGCATGGGGTGAAATTGGATCTCCAGGGAGTACTCAGCCAAGCCGTCGCCGACCCATTCCAACAATGGCTTGCCGGCAATACGCGCGTGCTCGGCCCAATCGCTGGTCTCGCGCCATTCCATGCCGACCAGGCCGCCGGCCAGCTCGAACTCTATGTCTCCGAGAAGCGCGAACATCAGGCGTGGTCTCCGTAGCTGCGGCGGGCTTGGTTGCGTTGGTAGTCGTCCATCATCCGCGCGAACTCCCGTTCGGAAATTCGCAGGCCACGCTCAACCGCCGCCTGTACGTCCTCGCCGCCCTGCACGTTGATGGTTGGGCTGTAGTGGATGGTCATCGGGGCCGCAATGCCGCCGCCCTGCATCGCGGCGCGGCTGACGTTGGACATGTCCGGCGGGGCCAGCGGAACGGCGGTGGCCATCGCCATTCCCAAGGCGGCGTTGCGCACCAGCGCGGTCTGCCCGCTGATACCGATGGCGGCGCCCTGGGCGATGTTCGCGCCATAGTCGACGAACACACGGGACGGCGAGTGGATGTCCAGCCGCTCGGCGAACCAGCCTTTCACGGACTCGCCCATACCGACCACGCTGTCTTTCAGCGCGCCGGCCATGCCGGTGATGCCGGTCACCAGGCCGGTCACCATCAGGCGCCCGAACTCGGTGAACTTGCCGGGTAGCTCGACCCCGAAATATCCCAGCACACCTGCCATCGCCCGGTGGAACAGACCCAGCGGAGAGAAGTTGATGATCAGCTCCAGGATGCCGCTCAAGCCGCCATTGAATCCGGCCTTGATCTCGCTCCAGAGGCCAACGAAAAAGGTTTTGATCGGCGACCAGTTCCGGTAGATCAGGTAAGCGCCCAGCGCGATGGCCGTGATCGCGAGGCCGATAGGATTCAGCAGTAGCGCCCGGCCGAGCCAGAGCACGGCATGGCCCGCCAGGCGGATACCATTCAGCAGGGACCCGCCCAGCACTTTCCCGAGGAACAGCGCGCCCTTACCCATCTGCGCCAGAGGTGCGACGAAGGCCATGAGGGTGCCGCGCAGGAACAACGCGCCGTAGCGGCCGGTGGTCACCAGCGCGCCACCCATCCAGCGCAGGCCAGCCACTCCCTTCCCAAGGCCAGTGACCAGCGGCGCGAACTTGCCCGCGTGCCAGAGGGCCTGCAGCATCGTCCACTTCGCGGACAGGCTGGTGATAGTGGTGGTCATCGCCACAATCGGCGAGATGGCAAGGTTGACGCCGTAGGCCATGCCCAGGAACGCCATCTTGCCGACCAGGAGCCCGCCGACCACCCCGACGATACCTTTCACCAGGCCAGGGTTCTCGGCCGCCCAAGTGGCGAACGTCTGCACAACGGGAATGGCGGCCTGCGTCAGTTCGATCATCGGGGGCAACAGCACGCTGCCGACCGCGATGCCCAACTCGGACAGGTTGTTGGTCAACGCCTTGACCTGCTCCTTTGGACTCTGCATCCGGCGCGCCAGGTCGTCATCGAGCACGCCTTTGTCGGCTGCGTCCAAGCTGCCGCGCTGGATCGCGGCGAGATCGGCGCGGTTTGCCAGGGCCGGACGCAGGAACGACAGCACCTGCTGGTCGGCGAACAGCTCGCCCAGCTTGTAGGCCTCGTTCAGCCGGTCGAGCGCGGACTGGCGCTCGGCGTCGTCCTTCAGTTCCATGGCCGCCTGGAACTCTGCAGCCGCCGCCGGCCCTTTGCTGCCCACGTACTTCGTCACCGTCTCCAGCATCGCCTGGACCGGCGTCAGGCCATCTTCGACCAGCCCCTTCATGCTGGCCTGCAGGTCGATGCCCGCCCCCTCGAACGCCTTGAGTGTGTCCTTAGCGGTCAGCTTCGACAGGAAGTTCTTGAAGTTGTTGGCGGCCTCGTCATTGGTGCCTGCACCACGCCTGGCGATCTGCAGAGATGCGCCGATCTCGGCAACAGCACGCTCGCCGGTCACGCCCAGGGCGGCGAATTGCGGCGTCAACTGCGGCAGCCAGCGCGCCATGTCGGCCAGCTCGAACTGGCCGCTCTTGCCCGCGAAGGCAAGCATATTCATCGAGCGCTCCAGGCCGCTGGCGCCGATCTTCAGATTGTCGTTGAGCGCAATCGCAACCGAGCCCAGGTCATCCATGCTGGCGCGCGTGGCGGTTGCGGTTTTCGCCATCACAGGCGCATAGGCCTCCAGCTCGGTGAGGCTGGAGATGCCCCCAGCGATCAGCACCTGCGTGCCGGCCGCCATCTCCATTTGCGTCTGGTTCCACTTCAGTGCCTGGGTGCGCAGCGTCGCGCCGAGCTGCTCCTCCTCGGCTGCGCTCCAGCCGCCAGTGATGGCGATGTCGTTGGTCCGGTCCCTGAACTCCATGGCCGTGCGGCCGGCCAGCACAAGGGGGGCGCCCAGGGCAGCAGCGGTGCCGACCGTTTCCATCATCTCGCCGCGCAGCTCAGCGCGGCGCTCTTTGAGCACTTGGCCCCGCGCGATGCTGGCGGTCAACTTCTCCTGCTTGAGCCGCAGGGTGTCGATGGTGCGGCCGACACGCTCATAGTCCCGATTCAGCGCTGCGAGCGAGCTGGGGGCCAGTGTGCCAAGGCCGCGCTGGATGCTGCTTGCCAGCTCCTTCTGCTGGCGGGTCAGGCCCTCGGTCGCACGGCCGAGCTGCTGCACGGTCGAGCGTGCGGAGCCGAACGCGGAGTGCAGCGTGCCGCTGACCACCGCGCCGATCTTGAGCCCGACCAGGACCTCATTACCCGTCGCCATAGTTTTTTGCTACTCTGCAAGCATGTTTGAAATCGTCGCTACCCGCACCGCCCGCACCCTCTACGCCCTGGTCATGACCGGGGGCGTAGGCGCGCTCGCCTGGGCGTGCCTGGCGAACTTCTCTCTGCTGGGTGCCGTGGTCGCGTTCTGCCTGGGCCTGCCGCTGCTGGCCCTGATCGCCGCCCCCGTTGCGGCGGGCGGCGCTCTCGTTGCTGGAGTGCTGGCCGGGCTTGTTGCTATCGCCGGTTCATCTGCTCGGCGAGTTCGAGTCGGCGGTTGATCTCCCGCTCGCACACTTTGCACCAGCGCCAGTAGTCACTCATTTCCAGGTTTGCTATCTCGCTTGGCTGCAAGCGCAACACCAGTAGCAGCGCCTCGTCCCAGGACTTTAGAGCCGTCTCCGCCGCCCACCACCTCCCGAAACACCTCGTTTACCTGGTTGGAATCTGCGAGGTCCAGTTCGGCCAAGTCCTCAATCGTCAGCCCAACCATCCGCGACACCAGGTAATTCTCGATAGCGGCGTCCCCCTCGAAATTCTGCTGCGCGAACATGAGGTCCTTGCGCTTCAGACGCTGGATTGGCAGATGGGTAATGGTGTTTCCAGCGGGAGACTGGACGGGGAATTTGAGAGTGATGCGCAGGGCGTCAGCCATGGGATTTGCTCCGGGTTGTGTTGTGAGCCCTGAGCATGCCGCCCTGCATTGCACAGGGCTTTTAATCGGGTTTAAAGAAAGCCCCGCACAGGGCGGGGCGAGATGACGTCCGTGTCAGGCTTCCATGCCGCCTGCGTGATTAGGAAAGGCCGAGGTTCTGGCGGTACTGGTCCAGCTGATCGATGCCGCCTACCTTGTAGATGTTGGCCAGGTAGTCCAGCTCCAGGATGTCCTCTCCATCTAGAATCTGGCGCACGTAGGTGGCACTGAAGGGAGATTCGTATTTGGCGTTCTCTCGCGGCTTGTGATTCCCGAGCTGGTACTCGGTGAACTGCACCGTCAAGAACGTCACCAGCGGGATCTCTTTTACCTTGCCTTGACTGTTGTAGACCTCGACGCTGCTCCGACACTGCAGCTGCACCATGCGGAGCGGCGTGGCGGTTTTCTTCGCTGCATCGGCGTACTTGCTGTTCCAGATGATCTTGCCCGTCAGTTTGTCGATGCCGTCAGGCAATTCGATCAGCCCAACCATCCCCATACCCTGGAAGTCGGACATCACCGCCTTCACGCTGCCCAGCTCGATCTCCTCGTTTTTGGCAAAGAACGAGTTACCGTCCATGTAAATCGCACCGTTGGTGATGCGGTGTGCGCTAAAACCAGCCATCAGTTAGCCCCCTTGAGGTTCACCAGGTACTCGTCGGTGATCTCGGTTTCGTAGGTGCCGCGCTCGAAGGGCGGCGGCACGGTCAGCTTGTAGTTGAACACCAGGTGCCCGGCCTGGACGTCAGCTTTCGGGTTGCGCGCCGGGTCATACCAGCACTCGAAGCCCAGCAGGGCGTCGTCTCCGATCAGCTTGCGGCCGAAGCCGTTGACGCTCTCGACGATGCTGTCGATCAGCGCCTGGGTGACGGGGCGGTCCTGGAACTGCAGCGAGCTGAAGCGGATCGACTCGTCGATCAGGTCCTTGGTGCGCCGCACGTTCTCGAAGTTGCGCATGTGGGTCACTGTCGGCCAGGCAGCCGTGCGGTTGCCCCACAGGCGGAAGCCCGTCCCGAAGCTGTTGAACACAGTGGTCACGCCAACTTCGTTCAGCAGGTTCACTTCGCTGTTCGGGTCGTCGATCCGGGCCGTCAGCGGGCGCTCCAGACCGAGCACGCCGAGCAGCTCCTGGTTCGAGCTGGACCACCAGTAGCCAAGATCGAGATCGACCTTAGCGCGCAGTGCTGCGGCACGGACGGACAGCGGTTCAAGGCGCTCCTGGTTCGTCCGTGCGTCGTAAACCTTGACGTGCGGATAGCACAGGCGGACGCGGTCGGAGCTGGTGTTGAAGGCGATGGCGCCGGCCGGGCCACGACCTGCAATGACCTGGGCCGGAGTCGCGCCGATTGGCGCGTCGATGTACGCCACGGCCTGGTGCCGGCTGGTGGCGGCCGTCAGCTCGGCCGACACGCTGGAGAGCGACGAGAAGTCCGGCGCGATCAGGATTTTTGGCTCCAGGCCGAACAGGTTGAAACAGTCGCCGAGGGCTTTGATACCGGTACGCAGGCCCGCCGCGTCCACGTCGCCGATGATGTCGCCGGCAGTGACCTTGCTCGGGTCTGCGTAAGTGAACGCCACCGACACCTCGCCGCTGGCCGGAATGGTACTGGCGGTGGTGCGCACGACCTTGCCGGTCAATGGCTCCAGGACGTAATCCGTCGCAGCATAGGTAGTGGAGCCGTCCCTGGACTTGACTTCAACGGCCAGGACCGCGCCCTTGGGCAGCTGCAGGGTGCCGTCAGCTGCAAAGGTCATGTCCTGGGCCGGCACCACGGTACGGTGCGTCGCCGGGTTCAGGACGTTGATGACAACGACCGTACCGGCGCCGGCTTGATACAAGCTGTCCAGGTAGCGCGGCAGGCTGAAGCCCTCGATGTCCGGGCCGAACGCCGCCGCGTCACGCTCATTCAGCGACAGCACAGGGGTGTTGACCGGCCCGGCCGGGGCGGTGCCGAGGATGGCAATGACGGCGCTTTTCACCTGCCGAATTTGCCGCATGCCACGCTCAATTTCCGTGGTCTCGATGCCGTGAAGGTAGTTCGCGCTCACTTGGCGGTGCTCCTTTTCTTGCGCGCCGGGGCCGCCGGCTCGGGCAGGGCCTGCAGGCGGCTGAGCGCCAGTAGGGTGCGGGTGTACTCATGGTCGGCCGGCAGCTCGACGGGATGCCCGTCCTGGAGCTGACGCTCCAGTAGCGTGCCGTCTGGCAGGCGCAACTCGACGCCGCCGGCCGGGCCGGTGTAGGTGAAGCGGGCGGGCGTCATGGCACCTCCTCAAAATCAGCGATTACCAGCGGCGGCCCTTCCTCGTGGCCGTCGCGCTGCAGTTGGGTGGCTCGGGTTGCATAGCGCTGGGTGTACTGCCAGACGCCCGCGATCTGGCCGTTGAAAACCTCGTCGATGGGCGCCATGGACTGGTCGCAGTTCGGCGGGGTCCACCCCGACAGTTCCTCGCGGATGCTGTCCAGGTGGGCGACAGCCCCCTTTGCCCCGTGGAGATCACGGAACATCAGGGTCAGGGGTAGCACCAGGTTTCGCTCCTGGAGCACCGCGTCGAGGGCTTGGGAGCCGCCGAACTTCGAGCTGCCGAAGGCGACGAGCACCGCGCCGATGGAGTGGTTGAGGCGGTAGTTCTTCGGGTTCTCTGGAAACAGCTCGACAGCCAGCTCGCGCCCGAAGCGCTCCTGCAGGCGCTGGATAACCGCATTGAGCAGGGCCAGGGTCTGGCTCATTCGTAGCGGCTCCAGAGATCGTCGCCAAACTGCTGGCGCCTAGCCCGGACGCGAATCTCGCCCGGCTCCGGTGCGGCCTGGCCCGAGGGCATGCCCACGGTGACCACGCCATCGCGGATGCTCTCCAGCAGCTTGACGGTGTTCTTGTAGCTGTCCTTCACCGCGTCCGGCAGCGCCCCTTCGGGGCGGCGCTGATACAGCCAGTGGCGGGTGAGGTACACCACTGCATCCCGCAAAACAGTCGGCACAGGGTCGAGCGGCAGGGAGTAGCGGCCCCGCAGGTAGCCGTCCACCAGTTCCTCGGCCTGGCGGACGCCGTCCTCGATCACCGCCTCATTGGGCAGCTCGGCGGCGGGGTCATCGTTGGAGAGGTGCAACAGCGTCCTCTCCGGGATGGCCGAGCCGATGTCCTGGCGGGTGCAGTAGCGCATGGTGAACCTCAGAACGTGGTCGGCTGGGCGATGGCGCGAACGGCCGCCATGAAGCCCTGTTGCAGGTGAGTGCGAGCAATACCGACCCAGCGCTGATCAAGCCCATCGGTGGCAGCGAGCTGATCAATCAGCTCGCCGACCTCCTCGGCCTTGGCCTTCACTTCGTTCATGCGGTCGATTTCGGTCTGGCTGAGTTCGCGATAGCCCGCGATCTGGCGATGCTGATTCTCCATATCTCAGCCCGCCTTCAGTTCGACCAGGGCTTCGGGGAACAGGCAGAGCGCCAACGGGTTGGCCTGCACTTCCACATCCCAGCCCTTGCCCATCCGGCGTTCCTCGGCCTTGCTATAGAACGGCTTGCCCAGGGTATTGGCCGTCTCGTTGTAGTTGGCCGGAGCGTTGAACATGCGGAATACCCCCTTCGCCTTGGGGAACACCTGGGCCACGTCCGCAGGGATGAAGCGACGACCGCTGACGGTGACGTCGTACTCGATGAAGGTGATGCCGCCGAAGGTGAAGCCCGAGCGGGTATCGCCGCCCAGGCGGTCCTGAGCTTCCTGATAGCCGGCAAACGCCGCCTTGACCTTGTCGTGATCGGTGAAGGCGTCGAACCAATCGGGGCCACAGAACGAAACGAAGCCGTTCACAATCACCCCACCGAGCTTGCTTTCGGCGTGGCGCTTGGCGCCCAGACAGGCCTTGCGTACATCGGTGCTTGGGCTACTGAGGTTGACGGTGGTCTTCTTCTGAGTCACTCCGAACTCTTCGTACAGGTCGTACACCACCGAGCCGTTGGAATCGAGCAGCTTGCCGCACATCGCACCGATCCGCAGATGTTCGCGGGTGGCGTCGATGCTCTTCTTCATCTCTTCCAGGTGGTCGTTGATCACCGAGGCTTGGGCGTTGATCGGCTGCTCGGAGCCAAAGCCCGCGACGTTCTGCAGCTGGCTCGGAGACAAGGGCCGCGACAGCGGCAAGTGAAGTGTCTCGAAGGTGCGGCGCTTGCGGTCACCACCCTTGATCGGGGTCGGATCGTCGTCGCGCGAGGTGTTTGGCACCAGCACCAGGCGCCCAGCGCGCTCGTCTACCACCACCGAGGTAGTGGTTACGCCTTTTTCATCAAAGATACCGAGCGCGCCAGCCTTACCAGGGCTGCCCGGCAACTTGTTGACGGAGTCGGTCAGTGTCGCGACTGTGAATAGGTCTTGCAGGTTCATGGCGGGTCCTTACAGGCTGGCGCGGGGCACGATGCCGAGCGCGGTGAGTTCATCCAGGGCGGTGTTCTTCTGCGCTTCGGTGATGCCGGCCGGCCAGGCCAGCTCGGTCACCTCGACCACCGCGCCACGCTCGATGGTGACGCCGACCGCATCGGCCGCCGTGGCGTCGACCGCCTCGCCCAGCACGGCCACCGCTTTCTTGGCAGCGGCGCTGCCGGCCGGGTCGAGCACCTGGTACTTGCCGTTGACCTTGGCGAGCACCTGGCCGAAGGCGTAGTTGGTGCCGGCCAGCAAGGTGCCTTTGCCCTTGGTCCAGCCGGGGGCAACTTCAACCAGGAGCAGGTCGCCCAATGTCTTGCGGGGGGTGTAAGTAGGCATGGCGCCTCCTATCGGGTGGAGCGGGCTTCAGCGTCAGCCAGCAGGGGGTTGGTGGTAGTGGACGGCTTGCCGGCCCGCTCGCGGGCGGCCTGCTCGGAGAAGCTCACGCCGCCGGCCAGCTCGGCGAAGATCGCCTTCAGGCCCTCGGCCAGCGGCTGACGGTCTTCGCCTTCGCCGAACTCCAGCGGGGTGTCGCTGGACTCCGCGAAGTCCAGCGCGGCGACTACGGCGGCGGTGTGTACCGGCTTCATGCCCTTGGCGACGAGCTGCTCGGCGAAGGCCACGCTGGCGGCGTGGGTCTCGGCCTGGGTGGCTTCGCGGTCGGCCTGTTGTCGGCTGGCCAGTTCGGCGGACAGGCGCTTGTTTTCCGCCTCCAGGGCGGCGGCTTCTTCAGGGGACACGGCGTTTTCCTCGGTGGGGGTGGGGGTGGGTTCGTTGAAGGCGGGGCGCGGCTCGGCGGGCAGTCGGGCGGCCTCGCTGAGCGTCTCGATCTGCCAGCTCGGGATCACCTGGTCGGCGGCTTCCAGCCCGCGCTCGCCGATGAACCAGTCGCGCAGACGGCGCCACAGGCTGGCAGACGTTTCGTGTGCGAAGTCGCTGAACTCGATCTCCAGAACGTCGTCGCCGTCGTCGAACTCGATGTCGGACAGGCCCTTGATCGCGGGAGGCTGCGCGCCAAGGAAACCGATGTGGCGCAGGTAGTAGATGCCGGGCTTGGGGTTGCGCGGATCGGTGGGGGCATACCAGGATGCCGAGCGCGGATACCAGCGCCCATCGGCGACGCCCTCGGCAAAGTCGCTGTGCAGCTGCTCCGGTACGGCCGTCGCCTCGCCCTTGTCGTTGCGGCCCAGGCTCTGCACCCAGCCGAAGGCCGGGCCGTTGTCTCGGGGATGACCGATCACCAGCGGCGCGCGATGCAGCTTCGGGTCGTAGCCGGCGATGGCCGCAGCCAGGGCCGTCTCGGTGAACTCGATCCGGCGGCCCTGGTTGTCGGTGTGGGCGCCTGCGCGGAAGAAGGGAATCAGTTTCATGGCCGTGCCTTGGTGACGTGATGGGCACAGCCTGCCCGGCCGAAGCCGGCAAGACTTTTAATCGGGTTTAAAGAATGCGCTGGGGGTGGATCGGGCCGCAGAAGGCGATCCGATCAAAGATGAGGTTAAGCGGAGCGGTAAGCGCGCTTTATAAAGCCTTTACGGCCCCCGCAAAGCGCGTTCCGCATGCAAAGGCGATGACCCGCCGCGCCCAAGATGCGAAAACGCCGCTTAGGGGCCTTACAGGCGGGCGGCCCTTTCGAGGTGCGAAAGCGCGAGATCGAGGATGGACTCCTCGGCCTCGGGCTGCAGGTTGCCGTCTGCGTCCATTGGCAGATAGGGGCGCGCTGGAATATCTCCCCACAGGTTTGGAAACTCGGCCTGCTCTCCACCGAAGTGCATCATCGCGGCATAGGGCTTGTTACTGCCGACCAGTGCGCTGGTGTCGTCCGCGTGCGTGGTGACCGACGCGGCCAGGCCGGCGGCACTCACCTGCAGCATCTGGCCAGGCCAGGTGCCTGCGGCTTCACGTATCGAGGTGGTCACCTCTGACAGCGCCGGCCAGTCGATGCCGGACTGCCCCTCGGCCTCCAGGTTCTCCTCGGTGATCGAGCCCAGCTCGACGGCCACAGCCCGCATCAGTGGTGCGGTATCGCCCACGGCCCACTCGACGCGACGCAGTGCGTCCTGCAGGCGAGCATGATCCAGCTCGACCTCGATCATCGCGTTGCCTCCTTGCGCTTGAGGGCCTCGGCCAGCCCGCGACCTGGTGCGAAGTTGAAGCCGGGGTCGACACTGAAGGTCACCGGGCGGCCGCTCGCATCGGTGGTGCGGACGCGAGTTACCTGGGCGGAGCGAATCTCGCCCGTTCGTTTGTCCGTGCCGATCTCGACCGTGGCCGTGGTGACCTGGCCCTCGCTGCTCTCGACCGTCAAGCCTCGGCGCTTGATTGCGGCCTCGCTCAGCGGCGTAACCCTGCACCTGCAGTTGAAGCCATTCGGCGGGAGGATCGCCTGCCAGATCGGGTCGTCGTGGCGGTAGACCTTGCCGTTGAGTGCGGCATGGCTGGGCCGCGTCTTGCTGTCCATCACCGCGACATAACGCCAGTAGGGATGGGTATCCGCGCTGGCCTCCATGGCCGCCTGCCGGCCGGCCATGAAGGCGCTCTGCAGATTGGTCTGGTAGATGGTCTTCAGCCGCCGAGGGCTGCCGAGCTGGACCAGCTCGGCGCCGCCCTGGCTGTCGACGATCACCTGCTTGCCCCACCAGCCCTGCGACTCCAGGACGGGCTGCAGGTCAGCAACGAATTGCTTCAGCGTCTGGCCGTCCTGCAGGGCTTTCTCCAGGGCGGCGCGGATGTCCGAGAGCAGGTCAAGGTTCATGGCCTTCGCAACGGTGAAGCTGCGCGCATGGGCCTCGTCCAGCATCTCCTGCCAGCTCCAAGTGATCGAGTACCCCTTGCCCTTGAGGTACTCGATAGCCGCCTTCGGCTCCAGGCCGAAGATGGCCTTGAGGTCCGCCGCGTTCACTGGCTTCGGCATGTCAGGCCTCCAACTCGTCGGCCGCGCTCAGCTTGCCCCAGGTCTCGGCAAGGAACATGAGCCGGGCCAGGGACTCGCGCAGGGCATCGGTGCCCGCGTTCGGACTGATCTCGGCCAGCAGGCCGAGCGCCTCGGCTTCGTCCCGCCCTTGCTGCAGCGCCTCGATCACCGGCAGCAGCGCCTGCTCGGCCTGCTGCTGCAGCTGCTCGGCGGTCAGGCTCTCGATAGCCTGATCCAGGGCGACTTGGTCGAGCAGCGGTCGTACCACCGCAGACTCGGAGAACTCGGGGGGCGGTGCCGGCAACTGCGGCTGCTCGACGATGTCGCCGGGCTCCAGGTTGTAGGTGCGCAGCCAGTACTGCGGGGTGAACGTGACACCAGATTCGGTCAGCGACTTGTCGCGCTCGGCCAGCGTCTTGTCGATCTCCTGCTGTTCCCACAGCTCGTAGAGCGGCGCCGCGACGTGCTCGCCGAAGTTCACGTCAACGACAAGTCGAATCGCCGCATTCATTGCAGCAGCGACAATGCCTTTGTCACCGTCGCGAATGTCCTCGGTCACTTCCAGGCCGGCGGTGGCGCTGGCCCGGTTGCTGTTCGCTTCGGTGGTCTGGTCCTGGCCCAGCAGGGCGACGTTGATGTCGCTGCGGCAGTAGGTCAGGAACTCGCGGTAGCTGTCGGCCGACGCGCCCTTGCCGGCCGCTTCGAGGATTTCCACGCTCGAATCGTCCGGGATCGCGGCCACGGCGTCCTGGACCATCCCCTCCAGGCTGTCGAGCAGCAGGTTGGTTTCCTCGTCAGTCGCCCCCCGTGGGTGCTTGCCCACGACCCAGGGCGAGCCGTACTTCTCGGTGAACTGCATCCAGAACTTCAGGCCGGCGCGCATGAAGACAACCGACCAGAAGCACATGGACAGGTCGGGGAAGCCGTAGGGGTTGGCGTAGGTCGCGTCCTGGCGGGCCACGATGAAACGGCCAGGGTCACACAGTTCGCCTTCCTGGCCGGCGTCGCGCGCCATGAATCGCAGGCGATTGTCCTGGTCGTAGCGGAACCACTCGGCCGGCTTGCCGACCAGGTCCTCGGGCACGGTGAACATGCCCACCGGCCGCCACATCATTTCGACCGGCTGATAGCCGTACAGCGGTGCATCGAGCAGCTCGCGCAGCAGGCGATCAAGGTCCAGGTCGGCCAGCCAATCGCGGATGAAGCGCTCGACACGCACGGGTGCGTCGCCGCGCCGGAGGTCTCGCTCCAGGGCGAGCACCGCCGACTTGCGGCGGCGAATGTTGCCGCCGATGCGCGGATGGGCACGCAGATCACGATAGGTTGCAATGTCCTTCCCCTGGGCCTTCAGGATCGGGTCGGGGTTCGGTAGGTTGAGCCCGGCGAATCCGCCTTGGAAGCGTCCGCGCGTGGCGACGTGCTGGCTGGCCAGCTTGTCCCGCTTGGCATCGGAGAAGGAAACGAACTCGGTGGGGCTGACCCACAGACCACGGGGGCGGCTCATGCATAACCTCGGGTGATTGCTCGTGCCGCACGGCGGCGGCGGGATCTGGCGCGGGTCGGTGTGGAGGGCGATTCCAGGGTGGCGAAGTTGGCGAGCATGCCGGCGCCCGCGAAGTCGCCGTGGCGGTAAAGGTCGGGGTCTTTCAAGTCCTTCGCGCGGGCTTTCGCAATCATCGGGACGCCGTCGACCATCTCGATGGCCCGAACGTCCTGCTGCAGGTTGTCGTCTTTCGGGACGCTGATCGCCTCGTCTTCGAACAGCTCCACGAACTTGGGCATCCAGGCGCCGTAGAAGGCGCGCGACAACTTCACCTGGTGGATGCGGTTGCGGCCGAACTCGTCGGCAACATCCTCAGCCAGCGTTTCGCCATTGCCCGAGGCGTCGAAGGCGGCGCCCATGAATCGTGGCAAGTGGCGCAGGATGTAGAACACCACCAGCTTCTGCTGGCGGGCAGGCACCTTGTGCATCTCAACCACGAAGGGCACATCCCGGTGGCGCGATTGATCCACGGACATTGGCGCGCCGATGGAGAAGTCCCTGTGGCGCGCGTAGTCGTGGCCGTAATAGAAGCGCAGGCCGGGGTCGAGCTGGCGCATAACGGGAGCCAGGTTGTGCTCGATCCAGTCCTGGACGAAGGCATCGCGGCGGGTTACCTCCTGCAGGGTGAAATCGTCATCCAGAGCCAGGCGCAGCACTGGCCGACCGGCGCGCATGGCGTCCTCGATCCACACCCCAGGTACACACACGCCGTTGCCGTCGCGCGGGATGGCGTCGAGTTCCTCGCGCATCTGCGCCTTGCGCGGGCCGTAGGCGTTGCGGATTTTCTTGTACCAGGCTTCCTTGCCTTCTTCTGTCGGCTGCTCGCCCTTCATGAAGCAGACGCGCTCATAAAGCCCGTTCGCCACGGCATCGTCGAAGGTGGCCCGGTACACCTTGGCGTCATCGCCGTAGCGCCCCTCGCGAATATCCTTGGCCATGCCGTTGAAGGCGTTGGCCTTGCCGTTGTGCGAGCTGATGATGACGATTCGACCGCCCCAAATCAGCAGCGCGGTCGCCGCATCGAGCACGGCCGACACGTCGCGGTGGAACGCGGCTTCGTCGATGATCACCTTGCCCTGCAAGCCGCGCAGGCTTGCAGGGTTGCTGGATAGGGCGACGATCTTGAAGCCGGATGCGTAGCGGATGCGGTAAGCGTTGATCTGGCGGGTGTTGCCGCTCTCGTCCTGGTCGTCGAACAGAAACTCCTCGATCTCGCTGACGCCGGAAGCCTGTGCCTCTGCGATCACGCGCGAGAACTTCGCGCAGTAGCCGATGAACTCCAGGCCCTTCTCTTTCGTGTCGCCGATGTAGAACACGTCCATGCCGCCCGCGCTCTTGCGGGAAGCGGCCGTGATCACCGAGTCCAAGGCTTCGGCAAAAGTGATGCCGGTCCGGCGCCCCTTCTCACAGAGCTTGATCTGAGCCTGGATGGCCAGCCAGCTGGCCTGGTGAGCCATGAGGATGCCTTCCGCCAGCGGGTTGAAGCCGAACGGGATAGAGCGCGCGGTTGGCGGCAACTCGTCCCACTCGACAACCCGGAGTGTGCTCGATGACGGTTTGACGACCGGGGCGGTCATTGGACCCCCAAGAACTTTTTACGCCAGAACATGGCCTGCTCATCGGAAAGCCCTCCGGCCTGGACGGTCGCATCCAACTCGGCAGCCTGCTCCTGGAGCAATCTCTCGCGCGCAGCCTTCTCGATAGCTTGACGCTCACGGATACTGAGGTTTCGCGCCTCCATGGTGGCCTTCGCCGCCCTGGCCAGGGCGGCGACTTCCTTGATGGTGACATCGTCGTTTTCGTGGGCGCCCATGGCGGCCTGGTAGGTCAACGTGGAAACGGCCTCGACCAGGAGCGCGCCGGTCTTGTCGTTGGAGTCCTCTCCCAGCGCGCCGACGAAAGCCTCGGCCTGCTGCTGGAAAAGACGGGACTTCTCGTTCAGCTCCTCGAAGCCCACCTTGAAGCGGCCGAGCGCGCTGCGGCTCGGCGCCTTCTCGTTGGGAAAGCGGGCGCGGATGTCCGCCAGCATCTCGTCGAGCGTCATCCGGTCTTCGCGCAGCAGCTTCTGGATGTAGGCCTTGACCACTTGAGGCAGGCGGTTGATCGACGACCTGGACATGGTCAGGCCCCCGGCCGCTTGATGCCTGGAACGCGAGCCTTCCCGGCCGCGATGTCATGGCCGCGCTCGGTCAGGGTGGCAACCAGCACCGGGCCGATGTCATCCAGGGAAACGGCGCCTTGCTCGGACAGCCAGTGCAGTTCGGTCTTCACCACGTCGCGGCTGACGCTATGCCCGAAGTTGTCCAGAGCCGCGTTCAGCACCGAGCTGTTCGCACGGTAGGCCGGCATCTCTTCCAGGAGGCGCAGGAGCACCAGGCGCATGTCCTGGCGCAGGAATTCGGCATATTGGCTCATGCTTTCTCTCGCAGCAGGTAATCGTTGATGCGGTCCACCGAGCGGGCGATGGCTTGCATGCCCTGCAGCTCGGCGCGGACCGCTTTCATATCGCCGACCAGCTCAGTAATCGCGGCGTGGTCCGGCAGGTGCCGGATGCGCTCTTCCAAGGCAACGATGCGGGTGCGCAGCTCAAGCAGCTCCTTCGAGCTGGCCGCCTGGCGGTTGGTGAGCCAGGTGTAGAGGCCGAGCACGGTCAGGACGAGCCATTGCACCGTCTGAAAGCCGAAGCTCAATTCGTTCAGGTTCATCGCATCACCCGCTTGCTCAGCTGGTCCAGGAAGTCAGCACATTCGGTGCAGTGCTCGGTGCCAGGCGCCGCTTGCCGCCGCGCTTCGGGGATCGCATCGCCGCATTCATCGCAGCGGTACGCCGAAGGCCCGGAGTGGCGCTGAAGTCTCGACTCGCGAGCCTCCAGCGCGGCCTCCAAGGCGGCCTCGTTGAAGTCGTTGTCTTGCGCCCTATCAGCTAGATCCATTTGCGTCAGTCCTTGTGCAGCGATTGCAGGGCATGAAAACGGGCCAGGTTGTCCCTGGCCCAGCGGCCGTAGTCCTGGGCGTAGGCCAGGATGTCCGCTGGGGTGACCCCGCTTTCCAGTAGTTCGGCCGCAGAACCGGGGGCGGGCTCGGTGGCTGCAGCAGCGAGGGGGGCACCGGCACCTCCGGCGGCGGCGGGCATACCGGCTCTGGTGAGGGCAAGGTTGAAGTCGCGCACCCAGCCAGCAGTGAACACACAGCGAGGGATAGGCACAGGCTCGGCAGCAGGCGCCGGCCGGTAAACGGTCGTGACATGAGGGATTCGCTCCTGGAGCTGAAGTTGAAGGTCGGCCAGCTCCTGCTGCGACCGCAGCCAGAGTTCCTCGGCCGCGTTGGCGCGGGCTACTTGCTGCTGGAAGGTGAGCAGGTTCTGTTCGGCCACTTGGGCGCGCTGTTCGGAGTGCTGCTCTCGCAGCTTGCCGAGGGCCTTCTCGCCGGCCTCGCGCGCCGTGCGCTCGCCGGCTCGGTTGCCAGCCGACAAGGCGAACAGCACGGAGACCACCCAGGCGAGCACAACTAGGAGGAACAGATAACGGCGCAGATCAACGGCCATGGCGGCGCTGCCTCCGGCGGCGGCGTGCCTTGCGGGCAGCTCGGCGAGCTGCGGCCACGCCGGTCTTACCCGACCTTGCCCGAGGCCATTCCCGCAGGCAGTACAGCGGAGGCACCCACATACGCCGGGGACTGAACCAGGACGCCATCACCGACAGTGCCCCGCCGAGGATTCGCCGCATCACGGGCTCACCTCCGGCCCCTGTTTGATCAGGCGCACGATGAACAGCAGGACGGCAAGCAGGGAGTTGGCCCCCGCGTACCAGGCTGGCGGCAGTTGGGCCTGCCACATGGGCAGGACGGTTGCCTGAAGGAACCCCAAGAGCGCGATTAGGGCGGCGAGCTGCACGCTGTACAGCGCGTAACAGCGGCGCCAGTTCTCGATCAGAGTCATGCCGGCACCTCGCCGTGGCGCACGCCGGGCATGATGCCGGCCAGCAGCAGCCCCTCGGCCAGCAGCGCGTCGCCGTACCAGTTGCCGCCCGGCAGCGGACCAGCGCCGTTCTCGTGGCGGATGATGGCGCGCACCAGCGCGAGCATAGTGTGGTAGTCGTACACGTCGATGCGCTGGCCCGGCTGAATGCCCAGCTGCTGGTTCACCGACGCGACGTAGGCGGCGGTGTCATTCTCGGGTGGTGGCGCCCAGCGCCGGATGATGCTGTCCACCCGGCGCAAGTTGTGCTTGTCCTGGTAGGTGATCAGGACGCGCGCAATCGCACGAATGCCCCAAACGGGATGGGTGAAGGTGATGAAGCGCTCGTCGGGCTGGGCCAGGGCCATGCCCTGCCAGCGCGTAGCGTTACGCTCGATGTTGCCGGGGTTGTTGTTGCGGATGCCGCGTGGGGTGCCTAGTCGCATTGTGCCTCCTGCCTGTTCGGCGCCAGGTCAGGCGCCGGAAACGAACACGGCGCCATAATCGGCGCCGTGCGGCAGGAAGGCTTTTAATCGGGTTTAAAGATACTCGGTAAGCGGATGCAAGAGTGACTGAGGCATAAGGTCTGTCAAGCTGACTGCCTCGCCAAGCACTCCAGGGCGAACTGAACTGTATATGGCGCCGCGCGGTAGCTGTCGCTGGCTTCGTCGCTTAGGTAGTAACGCATGGCACGGGCGCTGATCCCTATCAACTGCGCTGCCTGCCTCTGCGATATGCCAGCTATCTCCAAGAGCCCGCGCAGATAGCGCGGGTCTGGATTGTGATTGGAGGCGTCAGGCTTCATCGCTTTCGAATTGCTCGCGGCGCACTTTCTGAGACTCGTCGATCAGGCCCAGCCATTGGGCCTCGCCCAGTTCATCAGTATCTACAACGCCTTCGCGGCTCAGCAGCCCCAGCATGATGCGTCCATCCAGTTCGTCAGCCTCCGAACCCATCAGCTCGGCTACTTCGTAGGTGGTGGTGTCGTTGGTAATTTTCATGACTGCATTCCCTTTTTAGCGCCTCGCCGTTGTGGCTGGCATGGGTTTAATTTAGGCACATTGTTCCTATTCTGCAATAGGAACAACGTGCCGCCCGTCGGAACTCAACCCAGCGGTAACACCAACTGCCCCTCGGGCACTTGAGAGCGGTTCAGGCAGACCGACTTACAAGCGCCCTTTTCGACAAATACCTCTGCACCATCGCCCCCAATCTCGACATAGCAACTATGTCCTTCAGCCATGAAGTAAGGGGGCAGCTTTGCCGACTTGGGAATATCGAAAGCAATGGTGGTCCGATAGTTATCTTGAACCCTAATGTTCACGAACTCAGAGCTATAGGCATCTAGTCCAGGACAGGCCTGGCGAATCTTCGGCAATGAGTTATTCACCAGCTCATTGTCGGTTGATACCTCAAAGACAGTATCCGGGTTGCCACAGCCCGCAAGCATCAACAGCCAGGCAAAGAGAATGGGCTTAGTCATCTTTTTCTCGTCCATGATGTGCTCCTACCGCCGCTTCCGCAGTTCGGTACGAATGAAGTCAATCGCGGCCTGGCTCTCCGCCATAACACGACCTTCAATGCGCCGGATACGGGTAAGCCAATACCCCAAACCCAGCATCACCAGAGCGCAGGGCGCCACTATTGCCCACATGGAATGAGGGTCTCGAATAGGCAATATGCCTGCGAATAGACTACCCGCCATGGCAGAGGCGAGAGTCAACGTCAGCAAGCACGGCGGGTTGATCCAATAGCCACGAAAGCCGCTCCACCATTGAGACCGATAACGAGCCAGGGCTTCCTTTAACTCTGGAACTGACCACTGATGTATTGGCCGTCCGCTTTCGTTACTGCCGCCGCCACTTCCACCCCCGCCACCTACAGTAATGGAGCCGTAATTGTTGCCGTGAATATTCAATTCCAGATGGGTGTTACCCCCTCTGTTAATGATGTTCCTTGCGGCCACTTGGCCTACATCGCCATGGAAATCTTGACTCATGGCTCACTCCTTCTTGTCGACTCCGAAATTGAATGACACGCCAGCCTCATTGGTGATGGAGCCTTCTACCACCTGGCCAACACTTCCGCGAAATACCTGCTTTTTGGCTCTCTTCGGTTGCGGCTCTACACCAGCTGTTTGCTTGTGCATCTTCGCTGCCGCAGCTCCAGATGAGAGTGCCGCGACTGCTGCCGCCCTCAACTGAATAGAAGCCCCCCGATAAAGACTAAGCAGCTCCATTTCATCTCTCGCCAACTGGGGGCGCTCGCCCTCACCGGTCAGAACCCACATGGGGTCGGCCCCGAACTCCCGCATAAGGGCTAGGAGTGCCAGGGCGTCTGGTGCCCGCTCGCCGGATTCGTACCGAGAAACCGACTTGCGTTCCAAGCCCAACCTTGCCCCGAAATCAGTCTGACTCAGGTTGCCCCTCACTTCTCGCAGACGCGCCCCCACGGCGAGTAGATCCAGCTCAATCATAAATATCCCCAATCAGGGACTTGACTGTGTACCCAATCAGTCCCAATATCACCACGCCTGAACACGATATACCCAGCCAATACACGAACTACCACGGAAGCGAGCGCAATGAACAATCCTCCGTATCCATCAACTCCGAAACAGGCCCGCGCCTGGTTCGTCACTCACGGCATCTGCATTGCCGAGTGGAGCAAGGAGCAAGGCTTCAACCGTTTCACCGTTTTCGACCTGCTGCGCGGTAAGCGCAAAGGGATGCGTGGAGAGGCCCACCAGGCCGCAGTCGCGCTCGGCCTCAAGGCTGACCCCAAGAAAACCCCTCAGTCTGCAGCTGCTTGAGGCCCGTCATGACCATCGGCAAACAGGCGCTACTTGCTCTGGCCAGGCTCCAGGCTGAAAGCCTGTCGGCCAACGGCAAGCGGCCTACATCTTCTCCAGCATCCGAAGCAGGCGGTGCTCTGCCCGCTGAATGTCAGCGTCCTTGCCCGGCAGCTCCGACAGTCGACGGAGGTCGGCAATGAGCGCGGTCGTCTTCACCACTCCGGCCATAGCCAGGTGCTCTACAAGCACTGCAAAGGCACCCTCCAGGGCCGCGAGACTCCCGGCCTGCCTGTCTAATCGCTCTTGCTCGTCCATCGGGATAGTACCTGTTCCGCCGGTCAATTTACCTGAAACCATTGTGCATGGCGCAATGCCATTGCCAATTGCCAAAGCCGTTTTTTGTTTGGACGGCCGCTCCGGGCTTGTGCTGGAGCGCTTCCAATGAGGCGCCGGAACTGGAAGCACGCCCAGCCTTCCTCTCTGCGCCAGGCGCTGGAGTGGTGCAAGGAACATGCGCGCGAGCGCCAAAACCTGAGCGTGGAGCGCATCGCTGAACGCATGGGGCTGCCAGACCACTCGGCCCTCTACAAGTGGCTGGCCAACGGGCGCATGCCGATGGTGCTTGTCCCGGTCTACGAACGCGCCTGCGGCATCAACCTGGTCAGTCGCTGGCTTGCCTCCACGGCGGGCAAGGTACTGATCGACGTACCGACCGGTCGTGCCGCCACGACCCAGGACACCCAGCGCTTGCAGGAAATCCTCACCGGGACCACCGGCACCCTGCTGGCCTTCTACACCGGCAAGGCCGACGCACCGGACACCCTGGCCGCCCTGCAGAACGCCCTGGAGGAACTGGCGTGGCATCGCGGCAATGTGCAGCAGCACGCCAACCCGCAGCTTGAACTGGGAGAGCAGCAATGAGCAGCGACGACAAATACACATCCGAGCAGGTGCAGCGAGTGCTGCGCGTCCTGCTGGCCCTGGCCGGCAACGAGTTTCGGGGCATGACACTGAAAGAGGTGGCTGAGGCTGCCGACTGCACGCCAGACAACGCCCTGCGCGCCCTGGAGAACCTGCGCACCGCCGGCCTGGCCGAGCGCAGCGTTTACGACGACAAGCGCTGGATGCTCGGCCCGAAGCTGCCCCAGGTGGCGTTCGCCTTCGACCAGGCGCTGCAGAAAGCTCAGCGCGAGCTGGACGAGCGCCGCAGCCGCTACACCCGCATTCCCAACTGACCAAAGGAAGTAGTACATGCCCCGCAAAGCGAGCACCCCGGCAGCGACCCCGCTGCCCGAGACCAACAACGAAGCCTTTCAGGAAGAAGCTGGCGCCCTGAGCATGCTGGGCACTATCGCCCAGGGGCTGCAGGACGAGCGCGACCTGGTCAACCAGTTGCTTGGGCAGGCGCAGATGGCCGATGCCTTCGCCAAATTTTCCGTAACCGTTACGACTTCCAAGCTGGCCTTCGTCAAGGAAAACAAGCTCTACAGGGCTCTCAAGGGGAAGAAAAGTCCTAACGGTTACGACTTTACCGGCACTTGGGAAGAGTTCTGCAACCTTCTCGGAATCTCCGTAGAGAAGGCCGACCTGGACATCCAGAATCTCCGCGCCTTCGGTGAGGAAGCCCTCGAATCCATGTCCCGCATGGGCATCGGCTATCGCGAGCTGCGGCAGTACCGGCGGCTGCCCGAGGATCAGAAGGCCGCTCTGATCGAGGTCGCCAAGACGGGCGACAAGGAGTCCTTCGTCGAGCTGGCCGAGGAGATCATCGGCAAGCACGCCGCCGAGAAGTCCGAGCTGGAGAAGAAGTTGGCGGACGTCCAGGGCGACTATGACGCCCTGTCCAAGGTGGAGGCGGACACCAGCAAGAAGCTGCGCGATACCAAGCTGGAGCTGGAGCGCACTCAGCTCCGCACCGCGCCCTGGTCCGACAAGGTCGCCCCTTTCCAGATCGAGATTGCCAAGCGCCAGTCGATCATCGACGAAGCCGCCGGGCGCCACCTGCAAGCCGTCGAAGCGCTGGACGCCTTCTGGATCGGCGAGCTTTCTAGCCAACCCAACTACGACCCGGAAATGCCGGCCGAGATGCCGGTTGAGCTGACCGCTGTGCTGGTCGAGCTGCACGACTCGATCAACCGCGGTGCCCGCCTGATCGCCGCCGCCCGTAACGAGCTGCTCAACCGCTTCGGCCCGGAGCTGGAACGCGCGCTGCAACACCAGCTGCCGCTGGAAGTAGAGCTGGCCTGATGGTCACCAAGGGAGTGGGCGACGCTATGGCAATCACACCAGATATCCGCGATTACCTGGGCGAGTTGGCGCGCAAGCTGGACGCTGCCGGCCACGGTCAACGTGGCCCGCTGATGGCTGCGGCTCAGAACTTCCTGGGCTGGGCTCCGGCAACCATTTACCGCCAGCTGAAGACCGAGTGCGGCTGGTCAGCGGGTCGCAAGACCCGCTCCGACAAGGGCTCCACCTCGGTGGCAAAAGAGTCGCTTGAGATGCTCGGCGCGGTCCAGCGCGAGAGTGTGCGGGAGAACGGCAAGCAAACACTGTTCACGACTACAGCGCGTTCGATCCTGGAGCAGAACGGCATTCACCTGGGCGTCAGCAGCGCCCATCTGAACCGCCTGATGTCAGCGCGCAACCTGAACGTGGCCAGCCAGCGCAATGCCAGCCCGGTGCAGCACCTGCGGGCGCCGCATCCGAACTACCTGCACCAGGTCGACCCGTCCCTGTGCCTGGTGTACTACCTCAAGGGCCGTCAGCACATCATGCGCGACAGCGAGTTCTACAAGAACAAGCTGGAAAACTTCGCCAAGGTGAAGCTGAAAGTGTGGCGGTACGTGAAGTACGAAGCGGCCAGCGGTGCGCTGACCGTGCGCTACTTCGAGGCAGCCGGCGAGAATCAGCACACCCTGTTCGAGTTCCTGATGTACGCCTGGGGCAAGCAGGATGGGCGCCTGCTGCATGGCGTTCCTCAGTTCATGCTATGGGACAAGGGCTCTGCCAACACCAGCAGCGCGATCAAGAATCTGCTCAAGCACCTGGAGGTGACTCCGCTTGAGCATGAGGCTGGCAACGCTCGCGCCAAGGGTGGCGTCGAGGGTGGTAACAACATCGTCGAGACTCAGTTTGAAAGCCGGCTCCGGTTCCAGCCGGTCAACGATATCGACGAGTTGAATGCTGCCGCTCAGGCGTGGGCCGAGGCGTATAACGCCAACCTGATTCCGCATCAGGACACGCGCCTGCGTCGCGCCGGCCTGTCCGAGCCGGTGGCCCGCTATGACCTCTGGCAACTGATCCGCGCCGAACACCTACGCCTGCTGCCGCCGGTGGAGGTGTGCCGCGCGCTGATGACCAGCCGCGAGCAGGAGCGCA
This sequence comes from Pseudomonas sp. GD03875, assembly GCF_029840585.1. Lineage (NCBI taxonomy): Bacteria > Pseudomonadati > Pseudomonadota > Gammaproteobacteria > Pseudomonadales > Pseudomonadaceae > Pseudomonas > Pseudomonas sp. GD03875. The sequence goes on from NZ_JAOCCV010000007.1 coordinate 186,594, forward strand.
CCGTTAAGTCCGACCTGACCATCCAGTTCAAGCACCAGAACGCCGATGGCCCAATGAGCTACAGCATGCGCGGCCTGGACGGCATCGTGGTGGGCGGCAAGGTGGTTGTACGCGGCTTGGCCTACGGCGACTGCGCGATTCAGGTCGAAGCGCCGCGATATGACGGCGAGACCCTGACATACCGCCTGGAGCCCATCCGCGACTTCGACGTTTTCGGCCAGCGCCTGGACGCTGCGATTCCTGGCCAGGAATACAAGGCGCAGCCGGAGACGGCCATCGAGCGGGCCGGCAAAAGTATGGATGCACTGGCCTACCCGGAGCAGGACGCGAAGTCCGCACGGGCCAAGCAGGTCACCCCCTTCGGCGGCCAGCTGGACAGCCACGGACACCTTCAGCAGATCGAGCACCCGACCTACCTGCCGCGCGCGGGCAGCGAGATCGGCACGCCCGAGCACTTGCGCACCGATGCGCCGTTACTCACCACCCTGCAGGCGCTGCTGCGCGTATCTGACGCGCTCGGCCGCAACTTGACCCAGGAAGAAAACACCTGGCTGCGCACCTCATTCAAGGAAGGCGTGCCAGAGGACCAGGTGCAGAGCCTGATTGATCGTTTCACCCGGCCGGTTGCTGTTCCTCCGGTCGCCAATGTCGGTGGCCTGCGGGCCGTCTAGGAGCGAGTGTCATGCAGCAAGCAAACACAACACGGATGAAGCTGAAGACTGTTCTCTGGCGATTGAACATCAGCCAGAGCCAGCTCGCGGCGAGCCTGGAGAAGGACAACGGGGAGCCGCTCAGCCAGTCGACTATCGCGCAACTGGTCAACCACGGCCAATGGCCCAAGACCCTGTCGCGCGAGCCGCTGGAGCGAAAGATCAAGGAGCTGTTGTTCGCCAAAGGCGCGAACGACGAGGACATCCGTGACCTGTTTGAAATGAAAGAAACCGACGCAGCGGTCTTGGCGGGCCGAGCTGCGTCGGTGCCCAGCAATGCCAACAGCAATGAGAGCGACTACATGCTACTACGAAAAAACACTTTGACCGGCCAGGCCAAGGCGCACTTCCAGCTGCCTCGCGATCCGTTCACGGACGAGATGCAGGAGGAGGCTGACGTGTTCCTGTCGGACGATATTCGTTATGTGCGCCAGGCGATCCGCCAGACTGCAAAGCACGGCGGCATGCTTGCGGTGGTGGGCGAGTCCGGGGCGGGGAAGTCCACCCTGCGCCAGGACCTGGTGGAGTGGATCATCAAGACCCGCGAGCCAATCACCGTGATCGAGCCCTATGTCCTGGGCGTCGAGGACGACAACGTCAAGGGCAAGACCCTCAAGGCCCTGGACATTACCGGCGCGATCATCCGCTGCATCGACCCCAGCGTTAAGCCGCGCCGCAGCCAGGAGGACCGCTCGCGACAAATGCACGAGCTGCTGCTGGCCAGCGCCCAGGCCGGGCGGCGGCATGTGGTGATCATCGAGGAGGCGCATAGCCTGCCCATCACCACGTTGAAGCACCTGAAACGCTTCTACGAGCTGCAGGCCGGCTTCAAGAAGTTGCTGGCGTTCATCCTGGTCGGCCAGACCGAGCTGGGTGACAAGCTCAGTGAGTACAACCCGGCGGTGCGTGAGGTGGTGCAGCGCTGCGAGCTGATCCGCCTCAAGCCACTGGACAACCAGGTTGAGGCTTACCTCAAGCACAAGTTCGAGCGCATCGAAGTGGATTACCTGAGCGTCTTCGGGCCGGACGCTTTCGACGAAATCCGCAACCGCCTGCGCATGTCGGTGGACGTGGGCCGGGGCCGTACCCGCGAAAGGGAGACGAAGTCCCTGTGCTACCCGCTGGCGGTAAACAACCTGGTCAGTGGCGCCATGAATCTGGCCGTGCGCCTGCACGAAACCAAGGTCACTGCGGCGCTGGTGGTCGAGTCCCTGCGCGACGAGGTGGTCTGAATGGTCAACACCCCAACCTCTCGTCTGCAACTGGTCAGCGCTCCGGCGCCGGCCAATAAGCCTCCGCTCAGCAAGCCTCCACTCAGCATCCTGGACGAGCAGTTCCTGCCCGCGCTTGCCCGCTTCAACCAACTGCACCGCGATCTCCGCGCCGCTGGCATCCCGCTGGACGGCTGGAATTTCCCGGACAACTGCATGGTGATCGAGGAGGAACACGCCGAACTGCTGTCGCGTGCATTTGCCCACGAAATCCGCGCCGCTCGCACCAAGGGCTTCCCAGGCAGCTTGATGGCCCGCCACACGGTCACGATCCGTGGCGTCGACGTGGTGTGGTTCACCGTTATGAAGGAGCAGGATCAATGAATCTGGAAATGCCCAAGCTGGTAGGCCGGGCCTGCCTGTACCTCACGCTGTGCTGCCTCGGCCTCTCGGCCAGCACCATCGTCTTGGCCTTTATGGGGAGCGAACAAGCCGAGATCACTGCCGCTACTGCAGCCATCCCGGCGCTGATGCTCGGCGGCGTAATCCTGGTGGCCACTCTCTCAGAGGCTGCGGTCGCGGCTCTCATGGCGGGGAATCGTCGTGGGGAAGTGGCGGGCCAGGAGGTGGATGATTCGTCGTTGCGTGGCTTGGAGGCGCAGCTCGATCTGGACCTGGAAAAGCGCTTCGACACGCTGGTGATTGAGGGCGCAGACATCCAGGTCGTACCCCGTGAAGCATTTGGAGGCAAGGTCATCGCGTGGTCCGCCGCCCACGCCCTGGCCGAGCTGCATCCCCTGGAGAACTTCGTCGGGGAGTTGGCAGCCGGTTGCTACGAGGACAAGAGCGTCGAGTCCATTCAGGCCATAGCACAGCGGGAATACAACCTCTCCACGATGCAGGGCAAGCAGGGCTGGATCGATACGGAGGAGAAGGCCGATGCCTGACCGTCGCCTCAAATGCCGCCGCTGCCGCTGGGTCGGTACCCACGCCGAGCTGCGCTCAGTCCCTTGCCCGAAAACACCGGCCCTTTCCGACAACGTCTGCCCGCGCTGCGGCTGCAAGACGTTCTCTCCTGTCGAGGATCAGAACAATGGCTAAGAAGCCCGGCCGCCTGAAGGCAGCGGCCCAGCTGTACGTGCCTCAAACCAAAGAAGAAGTGATTGCCGACATCAAGACCATCGGCGACCTGCAGCGAGACCTTACCCGCGTTGAAGCGGCGATGAACGACGCCATCGGCGCTATCACTGACCAGCACTCTGGCCGAATCGAGGAGCTGAAGAAGCGCCTGCAGTCCCTGCAGAAGGGGGTGCAATCCTGGTGCGAGGCTCACCGCGCAGAGCTGACCAACAACGGCAAGGTGAAGTCGGCCAACCTCATCACGGGCGAGGTGCAATGGCGTATTCGCCCGCCGTCCGTGACCGTGCGCGGTGTGGATGCGGTCCTGGACGCGCTCAAGCGCCTTGGCCTGAATCGCTTTATCCGGCCCAAGGAGGAGATCAACAAGGAGGCCATGCTCAACGAGCCGGATGCTGTGCGCGGCGTCGCCGGCATCACCATCAACAGCGGCATCGAAGACTTCGCCATTGTGCCGTTCGAGCAGGAGGTGCGGTGATGGACCAGGACCGCATCCTCGACAAGATCAAGAAGTGCATGGAGATCGCGAAATCGAAGACCGCGAACGCCAACGAGGCCGAGATCGCACTGCGTCAGGCCCGCAAGCTGATGGACGCTCATAGCCTGGAGATGGGCGACGTGCTCGCCAGCATGGCCTGCGAGGTCACCATTGAGGCCGGCTCCGAAGGCCCGCCACCGGCCTGGCGGGTGCGCTTGGCCCAGGTGTGCGCCCATGCGTTCGGAACCAAGATGATCATCACCTCGAAGCTGATGCCGCACTTCGATGTTGTTGGCGCGTTCATCTTCGTCGGCTGCTCGGCGGCGCCGGAGCTGACCGGCTACGCCTATCAGGTGCTGGAGCGACAGCTGCAGAAAGCCCGCCGCGAGTTCTTGAAGTCGCCGAATAACAAGCGCTGCAAGCGGTCGACGAAGGTCGCCCGTGGTGACCACTTCGCAAACGGATGGATCGACGCGGTGTACCGCAAGGTCGACGAGTTCGCGGGGGTCGATGACAGCGTCGCCGATGCCATCCAGGCATACATGGCGAAGCATCACCCCGACCTGGGCAAGTTCGAGATGAAGCGCCGCAAGCTGAAAGCCCGCGACGAAGGCGCCGCCAAGGCTGGTTATCTGGCCGGCAAGTCCGCCCAGCTCCACCACGCGGTGGGCCACAAGCCTACCGCCCGCCTGACACACGGGGTCTAGTCATGAGCCTGATAAGCCAATGCAACTTCGAGCAAACCACCCTGGCCCAGGTGATCCAGAAGGCGGAAGACGAAGCCGCCAACGCCTTCGATCTTGTACACCTGAGTCTGGACTCCGGGCGTGAGCTGATCCTGGTAGCCATCTCGGGCGACGAGCTGGACTCGGTCGGCATGATCCTGGAAGGCGTCCGCTGCCTCATGCCGAAGGGGGCGCACTGACCATGGCCAGAACACTGATTGAGTTCCAGGACCACGGCCAGGACCTCCTCTGGTGGATCACTGACGAGGCCGGCAAGGTTATCGACTGCGGTCCGTACCAGGCTGATCTCTGGTGCCGTATGACCGTCACCAATCTGGCCGCGCTGAAGGTCGGTGCTGCAGTTGAGTACGGTGGGCACGGCTCCGGCAGCATCAAGTACCCGGTCGCCCATGTTATCCAGCTGGCGCCTATCGACATCGTCGTGCGCAGGCCGAGCGACGCCTACATGACCGCCACGGTAAAAGGCAAACGCGCCTCCTGTACGTCGAGCGACAGAGAGGCGGTGCTCAACCTCGGTCGTAAGCTGTTCCTCGGCCAGTTCGAGGATGCCGAGCGGCTGCCGGGCCAACCAGGGGATCACGAGTCGGGGGTATACAGCCGCTGGCGGATCATGCCCAAGGAGGTTCCGTGATGGAGCGCTACCACACAACGGCCGGCGAGCCGCCGCGCCGCGACAACGAGGCCAAGGCGGCCGCCAGCGCGTTGCTGGCCGACCAGGTAGAGGCGTTCCTGGCGCGGGGCGGCCGAGTACAGGAGATCGGCCACCAGATGCGAGAGACACCCGAGCCGTTCGTCATCAACGTGCGCACGACGCCCGTTTACAACGATAACGGGGGCACACGATGAACGCCGCGCCCAATCCGAACCGTGCCAGGCTGATCAAGCTGATTCACGTCGGCCGCCGCGAGCTGGGCATGGATGACGAAACCTACCGCCTGATGCTGGCTGGCATGAAAGGGATGGGCGGCGCCACATCGAGCGCCGACCTGACCGTTCCGAACCTCTACCGGGTTCTGGAGCAGCTCAAGCAGAAGGGATTCAAAGTCCGTCCAAACAAGAAGGGGAAGCGGCCGCTGGCCGCTGACCCGCAATCCAAGAAAATCCGCTCGCTCTGGCTGGAGCTGCATGGACAAGGCGCGGTACACGATCCCTCGGAGGAGGCCCTGGCCAAGTTCGTGGCGACCATGACCGGTGTAGCGGCGCTGCAGTGGCTCAGCAGCGCCCAGGCCAGCCAGGTGATCGAGAGCCTCAAGAAGTGGCGCCAACGCGCCGAGGGGGAATCATGAGCGGCCCGCGTGCAAATGATATTCTCAGCGACAGCCTGGCACCGACCGCCCAGCTACTCACTGAGCTGCTGGACTTGCCTGACGAACAGGCGGAGATCGTTGCAACGGAGATAATCGTGCTATTCGCTAACCTGTGGGGCGGACAACTGGCGTACTTCCCCAAGTCGCCGGCCATCATCATCTCTCAGCGCAACCAGCAGCTGTACGATGCCTGCAACGGTCGCAATCATGCCGAGGTAGCCGCGAAGTATGGGCTGTCGATTCAGGCCACGTACCGGATCGTGAAACGGATTCGAGAGGCCATTATCAAGCGGGACCAGGGAGACCTCTTTGCGCCCGACCACGGCGAGGCGGACTAAGCAAGGGGGGATGTTGCCCCCTTGCTCTATTTCAAACCCCGTTGGATTCTGCCCGTCCCACTTCGGCCCAGCCCATCCCGCCCCATCCCGGTTTTCTCACTACTCCCCCTGGGTTTATATCGTTCCCTCTCAGTTTTCAACGACACCTGGCCGACGCACAGCAGACCGTAGGCGGCTCCTAGAGATCGCCGAAGAAACGCTTCATGCCTTCGAACCAGCCGCTGGCCTTGGGCGAGTGAGAGCTGTCGCCTTCCAGCGACTTGCGGAACTCTTCCAGCAGCTCGCGCTGGCGCTTGTCCAGGTTGACCGGGGTTTCCACCGCTACCCGGCACATCAGGTCGCCGGCACCGCCACCACGCACCGGGGCCACGCCCTTGCCGCGCAGGCGGAACAGCTTGCCGGTCTGGGTGCCTTCCGGAATCTTCAGCTTGACCCGGCCGTCCAGGGTCGGCACTTCCAGCTCGCCGCCCAGCGCCGCGTCGGCGAAGCTGATCGGCACCTCGCAGTACAGATGCTTGCCGTCACGCTGGAAGATCGGGTGCTCGCGCACATTGACCACCACATACAGGTCGCCGGCCGGCCCGCCATGGGAGCCCGCCTCGCCTTCGCCGGAGAGGCGGATGCGGTCGCCGGTATCGACACCGGCCGGCACCTTGACCGACAGGGTCTTGCTCTCTTCCACACGCCCCTGGCCGTGGCAGCTGCCGCAGGGGTCGGTGATCATCTTGCCGCTGCCATGGCAGCGCGGGCAGGTCTGCTGCACCGAGAAGAAGCCCTGCTGCATGCGCACCTGGCCGATGCCGCCGCAGGTGGTGCAGGTCACCGGGCTGGTGCCCTTCTTGGCGCCGCTGCCGTCGCAGGTCTTGCAGCCGACCAGGGTCGGCACGCGGATGGTCACGGTGGTGCCGCGCACCGCCTCTTCCAGATCCAGCTCGAGGGTGTAGCGCAGGTCGCTGCCGCGCTGGGCACCGCCACGCGAACCGCCGCCACGGCTGCCGCCGAAGAAGTCGCTGAACACATCGCCGAAGATGTCGGAGAAGTTCGCTCCGCCTGCGCCGAAGCCGCCACCGCCGCCCATGCTCGGATCGACGCCGGCATGGCCGTACTGGTCGTAGGCCGAGCGCTTGGCCGCATCGGAGAGCACTTCGTAGGCCTCGTTGGCCTCCTTGAATTTCTCTTCCGCGGCCTTGTCGTCCGGGTTGCGGTCAGGGTGATGCTTCATCGCCAGGCGGCGATAGGCCTTCTTCAGGTCCGCCTCGCTGGCGCCGCGCTCCACACCGAGCACTTCGTAATAGTCACGTTTGGCCATAAATCCTCAACACCTTTGATTCCCAGGCTCCAGACACGCCAACGCGGGAGCAAGCCCCCGCGCGGAGAATCGCCGACCGGGCAAGGCCCGGCCGGCTGGCACCTCAGTAAGCGGGAGCTTACTTGTTGTCCTTGACCTCTTCGAACTCGGCATCGACCACGTCGTCGCCGGCGTCCTTGGCCTCATCCGCGCCCTGGGCGGCAGCGCCCGGTTGCGGCTGCTCGGCGTACATCTTCTGCGCCAGCGGCGTGGTGGCCTCGGACAAGGCGTTGATCTTGGCTTCGATCTCGGCCTTGTCATCGCCCTTCAGCGCGGCTTCCAGGTCGCCGATGGCCTTCTCGATAGCCGCCTTCTCGTCGGCAGTGGCCTTGTCGCCGGCCTCGGTCAGCATCTTGCGGGTGGCGTGGACCAGGCCGTCGCCCTGGTTGCGGGCCGCGGCCAGTTCCTCGAACTTGCGGTCTTCCTCGGCGTTGGCCTCGGCGTCACGCACCATGCGCTCGATCTCGTCGTCGGACAGGCCGGAGTTGGCCTTGATGACGATGGACTGCTGCTTGCCGGTGGCCTTGTCCTTGGCGCCTACGTGCAGGATGCCGTTGGCGTCGATGTCGAAGGTCACCTCGATCTGCGGCACGCCGCGCGGAGCCGGCGGGATCTCGGCCAGGTCGAACTTGCCCAGCGACTTGTTCTGCGCGGCCTGCTTGCGCTCGCCCTGCAGCACGTGGATGGTCACGGCGCTCTGGTTGTCGTCGGCGGTGGAGAACACCTGCGACTTCTTGGTCGGGATGGTGGTGTTCTTCTCGATCAGCGCGGTCATCACGCCACCCATGGTCTCGATACCTAGGGTCAGCGGGGATACGTCGAGCAGCAGCACGTCCTTCACGTCACCGGCCAGCACGGCGCCCTGGATGGCGGCACCGATGGCCACGGCTTCGTCCGGGTTGACGTCCTTGCGCGCTTCCTTGCCGAAGAACTCGGCGACCTTCTGCTGCACCAGCGGCATGCGGGTCTGGCCGCCGACCAAGATCACTTCGTCGATGCCACCGACATCCAGACCGGAGTCCTTCAGGGCGATGCGGCACGGCTCGATGGTACGGGCGACCAGGTCTTCGACCAGGGCTTCCAGCTTGGCGCGGGAAATCTTCACGTTGAGGTGCTTCGGACCGGTCTGGTCTGCAGTGATGTACGGCAGGTTGACGTCGGTCTGCTGGGCCGAGGACAGCTCGATCTTGGCCTTCTCGCCGGCTTCCTTCAGGCGCTGCATGGCCAGCGGATCGCCCTTCAGGTCGATGCCGGACTCTTTCTTGAACTCGTCGACGAGATAGTCGATCAGGCGCAGGTCGAAGTCCTCACCACCGAGGAAGGTGTCGCCGTTGGTGGCCAGAACCTCGAACTGGTGCTCGCCGTCGACTTCGGCGATCTCAATCACCGACACGTCGAAGGTACCGCCACCCAGGTCATAGACGATCACGGTGTGGTCGCCCTTGGCCTTGTCCATGCCGTAGGCCAGGGCCGCGGCAGTCGGTTCGTTGATGATGCGCTTGACGTCCAGGCCGGCGATGCGGCCGGCGTCCTTGGTGGCCTGGCGCTGGCTGTCGTTGAAGTAGGCCGGCACGGTGATCACCGCCTCGGTCACGGCCTCGCCCAGGTAGTCCTCGGCGGTCTTCTTCATCTTCTTCAGCACTTCCGCGGAAATCTGCGGCGGCGCCATCTTCTGGCCCTTCACTTCGACCCAGGCGTCACCGTTGTCGGCCTTGGCGATCTTGTAGGGGACCATCTTGATGTCTTTCTGCACGACTTCTTCGTCGAAGCGGCGGCCGATCAGACGCTTCACCGCGTACAGAGTGTTGTGCGGGTTGGTCACCGCCTGACGCTTGGCGGACTGGCCGACCAAAATCTCGCCGTCGTTGGTGTAGGCGATGATCGACGGGGTGGTACGACCGCCCTCGGCGTTCTCGATGACTTTGACGTTACCGTTTTCCAGGATGGCGACGCAGGAGTTGGTGGTCCCCAGGTCGATACCGATGATTTTGCCCATGAATGTTCTCCCGAAACTTTGGATTTTCCGACGCCTCGTTTCTAGGGCGGCGGCAGCAATAAAACGCTTGACTCAGAAATGGGGGTGGCCCGGCGGATTTCAAGCCTGCTCGTCGATCGAGGGCGGCGGCGTGGTCGGCGACTTGCTCACCACGACCATGGCCGGGCGCAGCAGGCGGCCGTTGAGCAGGTAGCCCTTCTGGAACACCTTGAGCACGGTGTTCGGCTCGACATGGGTGCTCTCTTCCATCGCCATCGCCTGGTGGTGTTCCGGGTTGAACGGCGCGCCATGCGGATCGACCGCCTCCAGCTGGTAGCGCTTGAGGGTGTCGTGGAACAGCTTGAGGGTCAGCTCGATACCTTCGCGCATGGCCTTGCTCACCTCGTCGGTGGCGCTGCTCATCTCCAGGCCGCGCTCCAGGCTGTCGACCACCGGCAGCAGGTCGTTGGCGAACTTCTCCAGGGCGAACTTGTGCGCCTTCTCCACGTCCTGTTCGGCGCGACGACGCACGTTCTGCAGGTCGGCGGCCACGCGCAGGGACTGGTCCTGAGCCGCGGCCAGCTGCTCTTCGAGGAGCTGCACGCGGGCAGCCAGCTCGTCGCCGGCGGCCGCCTCGGGCGCCAGTTGCTCTTCCGGGTTCGTCGTGTCCAGGGTCTGTTCGTCTGCCATTGCTTCCTCCTGTCTATAACGTCGGCGGGTCATGGCCCGCGCTTCTTGCCGCCTATATGGGGGCCGGTCGCACGGTTTCAAGGGTTATTGCCGGGACAAAACAAAACACTGTATAAATAGCCAGCACAACTTTTCTGGGAGCGCTCTCCATGCTGGTGCACCTGTCCGTTCACAACTACGCCATCGTCGAACATCTGGATCTCGAACTGGAACGCGGCATGACGGTGATCACCGGCGAGACCGGCGCCGGCAAGTCGATCATGCTCGACGCCCTCGGCCTGGCCCTGGGCGACCGCGGCGACAGCGGCGTGGTACGCCCCGGCGCCGACAAGGCCGACATCCTCGCCAGCTTCGACCTGGAAGATATTGCCGAGGCCCGCGCCTGGCTCGCCGAGCGCGACCTGGACAACGACGGCCCGTGCATCCTGCGCCGGGTCATCACCAGCGAGGGCCGCTCGCGCGGCTACATCAACGGCACGCCCTGCCCGCTCGGCGACCTCAAGGCCCTGGGCGAACTGCTGATCGACATCCACAGCCAGCACGAACACCAGTCGCTGCTCAAGCCGGACACCCACCGCCGCCTGCTCGACGAGTACGCCGGCAGCCAGGAACTGGCACGCCAAGTCCAGCTGGCGGCCCAGCGCTGGCGTCAGACGCGCCAGGAGCTGCAACGCCTTTCCTCCAGCAGTGACGAGCAGCGCGCCCGCCACCAGTTGCTCAGCTACCAGTTGGAAGAACTGGAGAACCTGGCCCTGGGCGACAACGAGCTGGAACAGCTGGAGCAGGAGCACAAGGCCCTGAGCAATGCCGAACAGCTGCTCGGCGCCTGTCGCCAGGTGCTCGACCTGTGCAGCGAGAGCGATGCCGGCAACGTGCTCTCCGCCCTCACCGCCAGCCTCAATCGCCTCACGGCCTTCAGCAGTCAGCCTGGCGCTCTCGGCGAAGCGACCAACCTGCTGGCCAGTGCGCAGATCCAGGTGGAGGAGGCGGTCGGCGAACTGAACCGCTTCCTCGACCACTTCGACGCCGACCCGCAGCGCCAGCAATTGCTGGAAGAGCGCCTGGACGCCATCTACAACCTGGCGCGCAAGCATCGGGTGCAACCCTTCGAGCTGGCCGAACTGCAGCAGCGCCTGCTGGAGGAACTGGAAAGCCTCAACGCCGACGACGAGGCGGTGGAGCGCCTGGGCGAGGAACTGGCCGCCTACGCCCGCCACTACCAGGAAAAAGCTGCCGAGCTGAGCACCCTGCGCCAGCAGGCCGCCAGCCGCCTGGCCGAAGCCGCCCAGGCGGAAATGCAGACCCTGGGCATGCCTGGCGGCCGCTTCAGCATCCAGCTGCAGGCCGGCAACGCGGAAGAACTGCAGCCCCATGGCCTGGAGCAGGTGGAGTTCCTGGTCAGCGCCAACCCGGGCCAGCCGCTGAAACCCCTGGCCAAGGTCGCCTCAGGCGGGGAACTATCACGCATCAGCCTGGCGATCCAGGTGATCACCGCGCAGACCTCGCGGGTGCCGACCCTGGTGTTCGACGAAGTCGACGTCGGCATCGGCGGCCCCACCGCCGAGGTGGTCGGCCAGTTGCTGCGCCGCCTCGGCGAGCGCGGCCAGGTATTGACCGTGACCCACCTGCCCCAGGTGGCCGCGCAGGGCCACCAGCATCTGTTCGTGCACAAGGCCCGTGGCAAGGAAAGCACTCAGACGGCAGTGACCGGCCTGGCGCCGGAGGGTCGGGTCGAGGAAATCGCCCGCATGCTCGGCGGCGTCGACCTGACCGAGGAATCCCTGGCCCACGCGCGCAAGATGGTGACCAAGGCCCAGGCCTGAGAGACCCGAAACGAAAAAGGCGCCCCGAAGGGCGCCTTTTTTCTATCCGGGCCGAACCTGCGCCTACTTCTTCTTGCGCACGTACAGCACCAGGTTGTGATCGACCAGCTCGAAACCGTGCTGCTTGACGATGTCCTTCTGCAACTTCTCGATTTCCGGGTCGAAGAACTCGATGACTTCACCGCTGTCCACGCAGACCATGTGGTCGTGGTGGCCGCCATCGGCCAGCTCGAACACGGCATGGCCGCCGTCGAAATTGTGGCGCTCGACCAGACCGGCAGCCTCGAACTGGGTCAGTACGCGGTAGACGGTGGCCAGGCCCACGTCCTCGCCCGCGTCCATCAGGGCCTTGTACACATCCTCCGCGCTCATGTGGCGCTGTCCGGAGGTGGCCGAATCGAGCATCTGCAGAATCTTCACGCGGGGCAGGGTGACCTTGAGGCCGGCTTTACGCAGTTCGTTGTTTTCAACCATGGTCTGCTTTCTCGTGGTTGCTGCTTCGCAGCTCCCGTTAATGCGGGTATGATCGGAGTTTAATTTGCCCAGCCAAGATAGTGGAAGTCACCCACCGATGCAAAACACCAAGCTCTTGCTGCCCAGCCTCACCCTCGTGGGTCTGTTCGCACTCGCCGGCTGTTCGTTTCCCGGGGTTTACAAGATCGACATCCAGCAGGGCAATGTCGTTACGCAGGACATGATAGACCAGTTGAAGCCCGGAATGACCCAACGGCAAGTGCGGTTTATCATGGGCAACCCCATGATCACCGACACCCTCCACGCCAATCGCTGGGACTACCTGTACAGCATTCAGCCGGGCGGGCGTCAGCGCTATCAGGAACGCGTCAGCCTGGTGTTCGACGGCAACGACCAGCTGGTCGGCCTGGCCGGCGACTTCATGCCGGGCGTCAGCCGCGACCAGGCGATCATGGGCGAAGGCAGCAGCACCAGCGTCAATCAGCAGCAGCCTCAACAGCCCGCGGAAGAGCCGGCCAAGCCGGGCTCACTGCTGGAGCAGATCCAGGACGAAGTGGACTCCGCCGAGCCGATTCCGGTGCCGATCCCGGAGCCGCTGGACCCGCAACCGCAGTAATCTGCTGCAACGAAAAAGCCCGGCCAATGCCGGGCTTTTTCATGGCTATGTCCCCGTTACGTGTTGGTAGCGCAATCCTGCTCTTGTGGGAGCAGCTGGGCGGCATTCCGATTGGCCGCGAAATTCGCGAATCCGCTCCCACAAGGCGCGCCACAACTAACGGGGACATAGCCTTTTTCATAGCCATGTCTTCCGTTATGTATGTGCCATCGTAGGGTGCGCCGTGCGCACCAGTGAGCCAGCCCATGCCCCGGTGTACACAGCGCACTGCTAACGGGAGCCTCAATCGCCCTGCCGCGCCGCCTTGGCCCGTGCCGCACGCGCCTTGCGCACTTCCTTCGGGTCGGCGATCAGGGGCCGGTAGATTTCCACCCTGTCGCCCTCCTCCAGCACCCGCTCCTCGGGCCTGGCCAGCAGCCTGCCAAAGATGCCCAGCGATACCTGGGCCAGTTCGAGACCGGGAAAGTGAGCGTCCATTCCCGAACGCAACACTGCCTCGCGCGCCGTGGTGCCGGCCGACACCCTGAGACCGAGCAGCTTCTGCCGGCCCTCCAGCGCATGGACCACCTCGACGGCGATCTCCTCAGCCATGGAGCTGCTTGGCCCGCTGGCAGAAGGCGTCGACCATGGTGTTAGCGGCCTGGGTGAACAGCGGGCCAAGGGTCGCCTTGACCAGCGGGCCGGCGTAGTCGAAGGTCAGGTCCAGGCTGATCTTGCAAGCCTTCTCGCCCAGCGCCTTGAACTCCCACAGGCCATTGAGCTGGGAGAACGGCCCCTCCACCAGACGCATCTCGATGGACGTGTTCGGCACCAGCAGATTGTGAGTGGTGAACTGCTGGCTGATGCCGCCCTTGGCCACGGTCAGGGTGGCGCGCATCTCGCTCTCGCTGGACTCCAGCACCTCCGACGCCGAACACCAGGGCAGGAACTTCGGGTAGCCGGCCACATCGTTGACCAGGTCATAGAGGGCCTGCGCCGGATAGGGCAACAGGGCCGAGCGTTGGATACGGGTGCTCATCAGCCTTGGATTCCTGAACTGCCGCGCCGGCCTGCCGGCGCCACGGAGCGCGCATTGTGCGGAATTCGACCAGCCCCCTCAAGCGTACCTGTCGCCACGGGCGCGGCGACTCCCTATAATGCGCGCCCTATGGCCAAACAGAAGAAACACCCCACCGGGACCATCGCGCTTAACAAGAAGGCGCTGCACGACTACTTCATCGAGCACAAGTTCGAGGCCGGCCTGGTCCTGTCCGGCTGGGAAGTGAAGAGCCTGCGCGCCGGCAAGGCGCAACTGGTAGACAGCTATATCCTGCTGAAAGACGACGAAGCCTGGCTGATGGGATGCCACATCACCCCGCTGAAGACGGCCAGCACCCACGTCATCGCCGACCCGACGCGCACCCGCAAGCTGCTGCTGAACAAACGCGAACTGGACAAGCTGTTCGGCTCGGTCCAGCAGAAGGGCTACACCTGCGTGGCGTTGTCGATCTACTGGAAAGCCCACCTGATCAAATGCGAGATCGCCCTGGCCAAGGGCAAGAAGGACTTCGACAAGCGCCATACCGAGAAAGAGCGCGACGCCGACCGAGAGGTCCAGCGCGCCATGCGCAGCAAGGGCAAGGAAGAATAGAAAAGGGCGGATCATCCGCCCTTTTTTCCGCGGGAGCGGCCTTGGCCGCGAAGCTACCGACCAGCCCCCGCAGGCAAGCCCGCCCTACAATCCCTGGCGCCGCTGCGCCCGCTCCAGCCGCTTGGCCTCCTGCTGCGCCTCGGCCAGCACTTCCTGCACGTAGTGGATATGGTGATGCGACAGGTCGCGCGCCTCGTCGGCGCGCCGCTCGATGATCGCCTCGAACAGCGCCTGGTGCTGCTCGCGCAGGCGGTCACGGGTCTCGCTGCGCTGCAGGTACATGCCGCCGATATTGGTCACCACGTTGTGCTTGAGCAGGTCGAACAGCCCGCGGATGGTGTGCAGCAGCACTGCGTTGTGGCTGGCCTCGGCGATGGCCAGGTGGAAGCGCGCGTCGGCCGCGCCCTCCTCCGCCCGACTGGCCTTGCTGTCCGGCGCATAGCAGCGCTGCAGTTCGTCGAAGGCCGCCTGCAGCCGTTCGTGATCGACCGGCGTGGCCCGCTGCGCCGCGTAGTAGGCACAGGAGCCCTCCAGCGTGTGGCGGAACTCCAGCAGGTCGCGCTGGGCGTCTGGATTGCTTTCCAGCAGGTGCAGCAGCGGATCACTGAAGGTCGAGCCCAGTTCCGATGCCACGTAGTTGCCGCCGCCCTGGCGGCTGATCAGCAGCCCCTTGGCCACCAGCTTCTGGATCGCCTCGCGCAGCGACGGACGTGACACGCCGAACTGCTCGGCAAGAATCCGCTCCGCCGGCAGTCGCTCGCCGGGCTTGAGCGTACCCTCGAGGATCATCGACTCGAGGTGACTGACGATGTCGTCCGACAGACGGCGCTGTCGCACCTGACCGAATGTCATACCAGTTTCCATCCTGTTCGTTTGCCGCGTGGCAAGCATCCGGCTCGCTGTCCGCGGTGATTGCGGCGGCAGCCTACCCAGCCCCATACCTCCCGACAAGCCTAGTCTTTCGTCCACCCCACCCGACCAAAGTCGAAGGCGGGCAAATTGACATGGCACAAGCAGGGCTTTTACCCTGAGCCATCGCTTTTGTAAATTGGTAATACCAATTAAGGCGAAAACTGGATCGAGAGGACCGGACTCTGCCGCCAGGCCAAAAGCCTGACGCTCCCCGGGCCGAGGCACCTCCAAAAACAATTAGGGAGCCACCCGCATGCAAACCTGGCAACAGATCTACACCCCGCTTGGCAGCCTCGGCCTGTCAGCGCTCGCCGCACTGATTCCGATCATATTCTTCTTCCTGGCGCTGGCCGTGTTCCGCCTCAAGGGCCACATCGCCGGTACCATCACCCTGGCGCTGTCGCTGCTGGTGGCGATCTTCGCCTTCGGCATGCCGGCCGAAAAAGCCTTCGCTGCCGCCGGCTATGGCTTCGCCTATGGCCTCTGGCCGATCGCCTGGATCATCGTCGCCGCGGTGTTCCTCTACAAACTCGCGGTCAAGAGCGGCCAGTTCGAGGTGATCCGCAGTTCGGTGCTGTCGATCACCGACGACCAGCGCCTGCAGGTGCTGCTGATCGGCTTCTCCTTCGGCGCCTTTCTCGAAGGCGCGGCCGGCTTCGGCGCGCCGGTGGCGATCACCGCCGCCCTGCTCGTCGGCCTCGGCTTCAACCCGTTGTACGCCGCCGGCCTGTGCCTGATCGCCAACACCGCGCCGGTGGCCTTCGGCGCCCTGGGCATCCCGATCACCGTGGCCGGCCAGGTCACCGGCATAGACGCCTTCAAGATCGGCGCCATGACCGGTCGCCAGCTGCCGCTGCTGTCGATCATCGTGCCGTTCTGGCTGGTGGCGATGATGGATGGCTGGAAAGGCGTGAAGGAAACCTGGCCGGCCGCGCTGGTCGCCGGTGGCAGCTTCGCCGTCACCCAGTACTTCACCTCCAACTTCATCGGCCCGGAACTGCCGGACATCACCTCGGCCCTGGTCAGCCTGATCAGCCTGACCCTGTTCCTCAAGGTCTGGAGCCCTCGCCGCGCCGAGGACAGCGAAGTGGTCGGCGTTTCCGGCGGTGCCGCGGTGGCCGGCGGTTTCGGCGGCAAGAGCGGCGCCACCCCGTCGCCCTACAGCTTCGGCCAGATCCTCAAGGCCTGGTCGCCCTTCCTGGTGCTGACCGTGCTGGTCACCATCTGGACCCTCAAGCCGTTCAAGGCCCTGTTCGCCCCGGGTGGCGCGCTGGAGAGCTTCGTCTTCCTGTTCGCCATTCCGCACCTGGACCAGCTGGTGATGAAGGTCGCACCGATCGTCGCCGCCCCCACCGCCATCCCGGCCGTGTTCAAGCTGGACCCGATCTCCGCCACCGGTACCGCGATCTTCTTCTCCGCGCTGATCTCCATGATCATCCTGAAGATCAACCTCAAAACTGGTCTGACCACTTTCAAGGAAACCTTCATCGAGCTGAAGTGGCCGATCCTGTCCATCGGCATGGTGCTGGCCTTCGCCTTCGTCACCAACTTCTCCGGCATGTCCACCACCATGGCCCTGGTCCTGGCCGGTACCGGCTCGCTGTTCCCGTTCTTCTCGCCGTTCCTCGGCTGGCTGGGCGTGTTCCTGACCGGCTCGGACACCTCGTCCAACGCCCTGTTCGGCTCGCTGCAGGCCACCACCGCGCACCAGATCGGGGTCAACGACACCCTGCTGGTAGCGGCCAACACCAGCGGCGGCGTGACCGGCAAGATGATCTCGCCGCAATCCATCGCCGTGGCCTGCGCCGCCACCGGCATGGTCGGCAAGGAATCGGACCTGTTCCGCTTCACCCTCAAGCACAGCCTGATCTTTGCCACCATGGTCGGCGTGATCACCCTGGTCCAGGCCTATTGGCTGACCGGCATGCTGGTGCATTGACCCCGCAAGCCGTCGCTCCCGCGAAGGCGGGAGCCCAGCCAGACCAGCCATGGTTTACCTGGGTCACCGCCTTCGCGGGGGTGACGCTGGAAGAGGCGAACCGCCGCACACCGACAAGCACACCACGATGAGACGCCCATGATCATTTCAGCCTCCACCGACTACCGTGCCGCCGCGCAGCGCAAGCTGCCGCCGTTCCTGTTCCACTACATCGACGGCGGCGCCTACGCCGAGTACACGATGCGGCGCAACGTCGAGGACCTGGCCGGCATCGCCCTGCGCCAGCGCGTGCTGAAGAACATGTCCGAGCTGAGCCTGGAAACCGTGCTGTTCGGCGAGAAGCTGGCCATGCCGGTGGCCCTGGCCCCGGTCGGCCTGACCGGCATGTACGCCCGCCGCGGCGAGGTGCAGGCGGCCAAGGCGGCGGCGGCCAAGGGCATCCCCTTCACCCTGTCCACCGTCTCGGTCTGCCCGATCGAGGAAGTGGCGCCGGCCATCGACCGACCGATGTGGTTCCAGCTCTACGTGCTGAAGGACCGTGGCTTCATGCGCAACGCCCTGGAGCGGGCCAAGGCCGCCGGCGTCACCACCCTGGTGTTCACCGTCGACATGCCCACCCCCGGCGCCCGCTACCGCGACGCCCACTCCGGCATGAGCGGCCCCAACGCGCCGCTGCGGCGCATGCTGCAGGCCGTCACTCACCCGGCCTGGGCCTGGGACGTGGGTCTGCTGGGCAAGCCGCACGACCTCGGCAACATCTCCACCTACCGTGGCAATCCCACCGGCCTGGCCGACTACATCGGCTGGCTCGGCGCCAACTTCGACCCGTCGATCTCCTGGAAGGACCTGGAGTGGATCCGTGAATTCTGGGAAGGTCCGATGGTGATCAAGGGCATCCTCGATCCGGAAGACGCCAAGGACGCAGTGAAATTCGGCGCCGACGGCATCGTAGTGTCCAACCACGGCGGCCGCCAGCTCGACGGCGTGCTGTCCAGCGCCCGAGCCCTGCCGGCCATCGCCGACGCGGTGAAGGGCGAGCTGAAGATCCTCGCCGACTCCGGCATCCGCACCGGCCTCGACGTGGTGCGCATGCTCGCCCTCGGTGCCGACGGCGTGATGCTCGGCCGCGCCTTCGTCTACGCGCTGGCCGCCGCCGGTGGCGCCGGGGTGAGCAACCTGCTCGACCTGTTCGAGAAGGAGATGCGCGTGGCCATGGTCCTGACCGGCGCCAAGTCGATCGCGGATATCAGCCGCGACTCGCTGGTGCGTGAACTGGGCGTCTGACGCCCAGCCTTCCACGCC
Organism: Pseudomonas sp. GD03875; assembly: GCF_029840585.1. NCBI lineage: Bacteria > Pseudomonadati > Pseudomonadota > Gammaproteobacteria > Pseudomonadales > Pseudomonadaceae > Pseudomonas > Pseudomonas sp. GD03875. The sequence goes on from NZ_JAOCCV010000007.1 coordinate 205,230, forward strand.
CTACCCGGGCGCGGAAACGCTGCCGACGCACACCCGCGCCGCAGCGCAGCCAGGCGGGCAAGCCCGTCCGGCGTAGCCGACAATAACAAGCAGGGCCGCCACAAGCGGCCCGCACCTACCGTGAAAAATGGAGCACGCAATGAGCCTGCCCGCCACCTTCCTCGCCGAAGTTCACCGCCTGATCCCGCGCGAGCGCCTGTTCGACGACCCGTTGTCGACCCTGGCCTTCGGCACCGACGCCAGCTTCTACCGGCTGACTCCCAAGCTGGTGGTGCGGGTCGAGTCCGAGGCCGAGGTGGTGCGCCTGCTCGAGCTGGCCAGCGCCCAGCGCGTGCCGGTGACCTTCCGCGCCGCCGGCACCAGCCTCTCCGGCCAGGCCATCAGCGACTCGGTGCTGATCGTCCTCGGCGACAACTGGAATCACAAAGACATCCGCGCAGACGGCACGCAGATCCGCCTGCAGCCCGGCGTGATCGGCGCCCAGGCCAATGCCTGGCTGGCGCCGCTGGGACGCAAGATCGGCCCCGACCCGGCCTCGATCAACGCGGCGAAGATCGGCGGCATCGTCGCCAACAACTCCAGCGGCATGTGCTGCGGCACGGCCCAGAACACCTACAAGACCCTCGCCGGCCTGCGCGTGGTGCTGGCCGACGGCAGCGTGCTGGACAGCGAGGACGCCGCCAGCATCGAAGCTTTCCGCGTCCGCCACGGCGAGCTGCTCGACACCCTAGCCGAGCTGGGACGGCAGACCCGCGCCAACACCGCGCTGGCCGACAAGATCCGCCACAAGTACCGGCTGAAGAACACCACCGGCTTCTCGCTCAACGCGCTGGTCGACTTCGACGAGCCGCTCGACATCCTCAACCACCTGATGGTCGGGTCAGAAGGCACCTTGGGCTTTATCAGCGCAGTGACCTACGACACCGTGCCGGAGCACCCTCACAAGGCCAGCGCGCTGATCGTCTTCCCCGACGTGGAGAGCTGCTGCCAAGCCGTGCCGCTGCTCAAGCAGCAGCCGGTGTCCGCGGTGGAGCTGCTCGACCGCCGCAGCCTGCGCTCGGTGGAGAACATGAAAGGCATGCCCGAGTGGGTGCAGAGCCTGTCGGGTGGCGCCTGCGCCCTGCTGATCGAATCGCGCGCCGCCAGCCAGTCGCTGCTGCACGAGCAGATCGGCCAGATCATGGCTTCCATCGCCCACTTCCCGGTGGAGAAGCAGGTCGACTTCAGCGAAGACCCGGCCGTCTACAACCAGCTGTGGAAGATCCGCAAGGAAACCTTCCCCGCCGTCGGCGCGGTGCGCCAGACCGGCACCACAGTGATCATCGAGGACGTCACTTTCCCGGTGGAACGCCTGGCCGAGGGCGTCAATCGCCTGATCGAGCTGCTGGAGAAGCATCGCTACGACGAGGCCATCCTGTTCGGCCACGCCCTGGAGGGCAATCTGCACTTCGTCTTCACCCAGGGCTTCGACGATCCGGTGCAGGTCGCACGTTACGAGGCCTTCATGCAGGACGTGGCGCAGCTGGTGGCCGTGGAGTTCGGTGGCGCGCTCAAGGCCGAGCACGGCACCGGGCGCAACATGGCGCCCTTCGTCGAGCTGGAATGGGGCAGCGAGGCCTACCAGCTGATGTGGACCATCAAGCGCCTGTTCGACCCGCTGGGCATCCTCAACCCGGACGTGGTGCTGTCGGAAGATCCGCAGATCCACCTGAAGAACCTCAAGCCGCTGCCGGCCGCCGACGAGATCGTCGACAAGTGCATCGAGTGCGGCTTCTGCGAGCCGGTCTGTCCCTCCCGGGGACTGACCCTGACCCCGCGCCAGCGCATCGTCATCTGGCGCGACATCCAGGCGCGCAAGCGCGCCGGCATCGACACCACGGAACTGGAAGCCGCCTACCACTACCAGGGCGTGGATACCTGCGCCGCCACCGGCCTGTGCTCGCAGCGCTGCCCGGTGGGCATCAACACCGGCGACCTGGTGCGCAAGCTGCGCGCCCGCGATGCCGAACACGGACGCAGCGCCGACTGGCTGGCCGCGCACTTCCACCGCACCCTGCAGGGCGCACGCGTGCTGCTGCACGTGGCCAACGGCGCGCGCATGCTGATGGGCGCGCCGCTGCTGGGCAAAACCTCGGCCCTGCTGCACAAGGCCAGCGCCGGCCGCGTGCCGCAGTGGACGCCGGCCATGCCGCAGCCGGTGCGCAACCTCGATCTGCCGGCGTTCAGCGACGATGCGCGGCCACGGGTGGTCTACCTCGCCGCCTGCATCTCGCGCGCCATGGGCCCAGCCTTCGCCGACGCCGAGCAGACGCCGCTGATCGACAAGACCCGCCGCCTGCTGGAAAAGGCCGGCTTCCAGGTGGTGTTCCCCGAGGACTCGGACAACCTCTGCTGCGGCCAGCCGTTCGCCTCCAAGGGCTACCCGGAACAGGCCGAGCGCAAGAAGCAGGAGCTGGTCGACGCGCTGCTCAAGGTCAGCCGCGGCGGCCTCGACCCGATCTACTGCGACACCAGCCCCTGCACCCTGCGCCTGATCCAGGACGGCCTCGATTCGCGGCTGCGCCTGCACGATCCGGTGAAGTTCATCCGCGAGCACCTGTTCGAGCGCCTGGAATTCACACCGCAGGACAAGCCGGTGGCGGTGCACGTGACCTGCTCCACCCAACACCTGGGCGAGGCCCAGGGGCTGATCGACATCGCCAGGCGCTGCGCCAGGGAAGTGGTGATCCCCGAGGGTATCCACTGCTGTGGCTTCGCCGGCGACAAGGGCTTCACCACGCCGGAACTGAACGCCCACTCGCTACGCTCGCTGAAGGACGCGGTGCAGATCTGCGAGGAAGGTATCTCCACCAGTCGCACTTGCGAGATCGGCCTGTCCACCCACAGCGGCATCGACTACCACGGGCTGGTGTATCTGGTGAACCGCGTCACCCGCCCCCGCGCCTCCGCGCACTGAGGCCGTCCGCAAGAAAAGGTGAACCCCGGCGCGACGGTAAAAGTCCATCGATCAGGGCCCGAGGCAACGGGCCCCTTGCCATCCCGGATGCGCTGGCTCGCCACGCGCCGCCCCGACAGGGCGCTCGTCGCGACCGGACCGCCCGCTTCGCCCAACCGCGAACGAGCCACCGGGCCCCGATAGGACGGAAGAGGACCACCTCAATGAAACGTACTGCCCTGCTCTTTTCCTGCGCCCTGATGGCCGCGCCGGTATTCGCCAACGACCTGTGCACCGTCAACCTGCAGAAGCTGGACGACGCCGTCACCACCAAGGCGACCCTGACCGATCCGCTGAAAACCCAGGTCGAAGACCTGCACAAGAAGGCCAAGGACGACCAGGCCGCCGGCAGAACCGAAGACTGCGCCTCCAATGCCGACCAGGCGCTGATGCTGCTGCAGAAGGCCGACTCGGGCGGCGAAGGCGGCGGCGCCAACTGATGTGCGCCGGCGGGGCCTCCGGGCTCCGCCGTTACCCGCTCCAGCCCCGCCTATACTCAGGCCTCCACCATCCTTGGAGGTCGATCATGCGCCACGCCGCCATCCTGCTCGCCGCCCTGCTGCTGAGCACCCCGCTCTACGCCATGCACTGCCCCCAGGAAATGGCCAGGATCGATCAACTGCTCAAGACCGAACCGCCCGCCGACCCCGAGGTGCTGGCAGAAGTGCAACGTCTGCGCGCCGAGGGCGAGGAACTGCACAAGGCCGGCAACCACGAGGAGTCGGTGAAGGTGCTGGAGCAGGCGCTCAACCTCCTCCAGGCCAGCGAGTAGTCAGCCCTGCCGGCCGAGCAGCGACAGCACCAGCTGGCGTAGCTGCTGGAGATCGACGGGCTTGAGCAGGCAGGCCTGCGCGCCCTTGGCGCGGGCTTCCGCCAGCAGTTCCTCGTCGACCGCCGCGCTCACCACCAGCACCGGCACATCGGCCAGGCGCGAATCGCCGCGCATGTGGGCCAGTACCTCCAGGCCGTTGCCGTCCGGCAGGTCTAGGTCCAGCAGCACCAGCGCCGGGGTCTGCTCGGCCAGCAGCAGCAACGCGCGGCGCACCGAGCCGGCGCCATCGACCACGGCCATTTCCCGCAACCCCTCCTGCAGCACCTTCATGCAGGCCGGATGGTCCTCGACACAGAGCAGCCGGGCCAGGGGCCGCGACGGCGGCGGCTCCGTAGTGCTTTCGCTGCCCCCTTCGACCGGCGGTTCGGCCGCGCTGGGCAACTCGATCCAGAAACGGCTGCCCATGCCCGCCTCGCTGGTGACGCCCATCTCGCCGCCCATCAGCTCGGCCAGCTCGCGGCACAGCACCAGGCCGATACCGGTGCCGGGAATGCTGGAGTTCTCCCGTCCCAGGCGCTGGAACGGCTGGAACAATTGCGACTGCTGCTCGGCATCGAGCCCCGAACCGCTGTCGTCGACCCATAGCCGCACTCCGCCGGAGCGCACCTCGTAGCCCAGCCGGATCAGGCCCTGCGGACTGTTGTACTTGATCGCGTTGGACAGCAGGTTGAGCAGCACCTGGCGCAGGCGCCGCGGATCGGCCATGACGAACAGCGGCGGGTTCGCCTCGGCCTGCACCTGCAGCTGCAGACGGCGCTGCTGCACCTCCGGCTGGATCAGCTCCGCGCAGCCGCGCAGCAGCGGCCCGATATCCACCGGCTGCAGCTGTAGTTGCTGCTGGCGGCTCTCGATGCTGGACAGGTCGAGGATGTCGTCCACCAGCGAGGTCAGATGGCGGCTGGCGAGGACGATCTCCCGGGCGTACTCCACCTCCTGGTTGCGCTCGGGTCGGTCCTGGGCCTCCAGCTCGATCAGCTGGGCGAAACCGTGGATAGCGTTGAGCGGCGTGCGCAGTTCGTGACTCATGCTGGACAGGAAGCGGCTCTTGGCCTGGCTGGCCGCCTGGGCCTCCAGGCTGGTGCGACGCAGCTCGTCCTGCACCTGCTTGAGCCGGGTGATGTCGACATGCGTGCCCGCCGCCCGCATCGCACGACCTTCGGCGTCGCGCTCGATCACCTTGCCGCGGCTCAGCAGCCAGGCGTAGCGGCCCTGGGCATCGGCATAGCGGTATTCGGCTTCGAAGAAATCCACTGCCCCCTCGTCGGCCATGCTCAGCCTCAGGTGGCGCACCCGGGGCAGGTCGTCAGGGTGGACGCGCAGGTTGAATTCGGCGAAGGGCATGCAGTCGGTAGGCAATCCGAAGCGGCGCACGAAGCGCTCGCTGATACGGATGCTGAGGCTGGCCGCGTCGACCTCCCAGAGGCTCTCTGTGGTGCTCTCCAGCACCAGTTCCAAGGTGCGCTGGGCATGCCGGCGGCTCTCGTCGCTGGCCTGCAACTGGCGGCCAGTCTGCTCCACTTCCACCGCCATCTCGGCCATTTCGGCGATCACCGTTGGCGGCGCCGCCGGCTTGTAGTCGCCCACCGCCAGACTGCGCATCATGCCGACGATACCGGTGATGGGCTGGGCCAGTTCATCGCTCAGGCGCCGCGAGCGCAGCCACATCCAGGTGCCGAACAACAGGTAGAAAAACACCAGGCCGGCGATCAGCAGATAGCCGATGATCTGGTATTGCTCGGCCAGGCGGTTGGTCTCACTGAAGATATTCGCCTCGTCCACCACCAGCATCAGGCGCCAGCCGGTCTGCGGAATCTCGCTCCAGGCCATCAGCTGGCCACGCCCGCCCAACTGCACCTCGACGACGCCATGGGGCCGGGTGGCCATGATGTCGAGCAGCGGCCGCAGCCCTTCCTGCCGGTCCAGCTTGAAGTCGGCAGGCTTGAGCACCTCGCGGCTGACGGCCTCGGCGTAGGAATAGCTGGTCAGCTCGCGCAGGCCGAAATCCTTCTCGCCCGCGGCGGGCAGCGCCATGATCGCATTGTCGCGCCCCACCAGCAGCGCATACCCCTGCCAGGGCACCTGCAGGTTGCCGATCTCGGCGAGCATCTGGCCCACCGTAACGTCCAGGCCAGCGACGCCCTCGAGGAAGTCGTCGCGATAGACCGGGGCGATGGCGGACATCATCCAGCCCTGACCCGCCGGGTCGAGGTAGACCTCGGTCCATACCGGGCGCCGCTCGGGGTTGTGTGTAGCGTCGGCCAGGTAATAGAAGTTGTACTTCGGGATGTCCATGTCGTGCGGATACTGCTGCAGCACGTCGAAGTAGGGATAGATGCGGTTGTAGCTGTCCCAGCTGTTGAAGTAGACCGCCGCCACCAGCGGGTCGGCCTGGCGGATCGAACGCATCAGCGAATCCACCCGCGACAGGCGCAGGGCCTTCTCGCGGTCCTGGCTGGCAGTCCTGGCGGAATAGAAGGAGGCGGCGCGACCGTCGTCGCTGCGGCTGTAGAACACCCCCTCCGGGGTGCTCGCGTGACGCCGGCGCTCCAGTTCGTCCGGCGCATAACGCTGGTCACCCAGCGCCTCGGCCACGGCATCCCGGTAGATGCCCACCTGGGTCTCGATGGCACGCAGGCGGCCGTCGATCACCTGCCCTTCCCGGCGCACGGCGCTGCCCAGGTCCTGCAGGGCACTGGTCTGCAGATAGCCGACCTGGGACTCGCGGATGGATTCGTTGGTGTAGAGATAGACGCCGATCAGCACCGATTCCACCAGCACCAGCGGAATCAGCGAACTCTGCAGGAAGGCCCGCCAGATCCAGCGGCGCAAGGGCTTGAGCGGTGCGGTCGGCATCCGTCGTCCTCTAAATCTGCTCAGATGTGGATGGCACGGGCTCGACGAGCGACGGTGCCGGTCGGGCATTGTAGCGGCAGCCGGTGGTCGACGCTGATGAACCTTTGCCGTACACTGCGCGTCCAACCTCGCAAGACCCGTTCTGGGGCCGATTAGGATTCGACGCCGGTAGCAAAACTTGAGGGGCATGCCGAGTAGGTGACAGTTCTCGTAAATCCGCTGCCACAACTTCATAGTTGCCAACGACGACAACTACGCTCTGGCCGCCTAAGGGCGCCAGCTGACCCTAGGGGATGCCTGTAAACCCGAAGATTTGGTCAGTCAGATAGAACAGGATCGCCGCCAAGCTCGCTGCAGGTGTAACGGCTAAAACTCATGCAGCTCGCTCCAAGCGCCCTGCCACTCGGGCCGCGCGGAGTTAACTCAGTAGAGATGGCTAAGCATGTAGAACCGATAGCGGAGAGCTGGCGGACGGGGGTTCAAATCCCCCCGGCTCCACCAACATAAGCCCTTGAATTTCCTAGAGATTTTCAAGGGCTTTTTCTTTGAGTGTCGAAAAAGTGTCGAAGCCCGACAGCGGCCCGAGACGGATTGCATCCGCCAAGTGATCCGGCGACAGGTGCGCATAGCGCATGGTCATAGCCAGGCTGGAATGCCCCAGGATTTTCTGCAGCGTGAGGATGTTCCCGCCGTTCTGCATAAAGTGACTGGCGAACGTGTGCCGTAGCGCATGAGTAGCCTGGCCTTTCGGAAGCTCGATAGACGTACGATCCAGGGCACGCCGAAATGACGTGATGCAGCCGGTGAACTGGCCGTAACGCTTCCAATGATTGCACAACAGCGCTTCGAGGTCGGGCCGAATAGGAACAGCACGCACCTTGCCGCTTTTCGTCCCACTGAATGTAACGACACCAGAACGCAGAGACGCCGGAGGCAACCGCTCAGCCTCTGACCATCGAGCACCCGTTGCCAGACATATCAGCGTGACCGGCTCAGTATGCGGGTTATCACAGCCTTCCCGGATCGACGCCAGCAACTCACCGACCTGCTCAAACGTCAGCCATGACAATTCACGCTCCTGCAAACGAAGCGGACGCACCAGGGACAGCGGATTGGCATAGTCGATCTGGCCGAGTGACCGCAGTTCGTTGTAGACCGAACGCAGATAGCCCAACTCATTATTGAGCGTCTTGCCAGACGTGCCGGACTGGAGGCGGATACGCCTGTTATGCGCATAGGCATCTGGCGATAACTTGGCCGCAACAGGATTGCGCAGCGCCTTGCACAGTGCATCCAGCTTCGAACGCCTGCGCTCACCGTCACGCAACGCATAGCCGTGCAGTTCATACCAGGAAGCGATCAAGGCCGAGAGTCGACGACTATCAGCAGGCTTCGGCGACCATTCAGGCGTATCGATCAGCCTTGAGCGGCACGTGGCCTCAAAGCGAATAGCTTCAGCCTTGGTCTTAAATTTCTTGCGAAAGCGCGTGCCCTTGATTGGCTCTACATCAACACGCCAACGGCCATCAGACAGTTGCTCTATCGCCATCAGACGGCCCTACCCCACCGGATATGGCGTTCGGCCAACAGGTCACGGATATGGCAGTAAAGGTCGCGTGAGGTCATTCCCTTGGCGGCATAGTGGTCACGGATCACCGGCCAGCATTCCCACTCAACAAGCCGGTCAAACGCCTTTTTTGCCCCCACCCTTTCCCTTGCCAGCAGGCTGACGAAGTTACCCAGGAACAGTTCCACGTTCTTGCCGGAGAAGCCGCGAGCCGTCTTGTAGTGACGCTTGTACTCCGTCTCCTCCAGCAGCGAATCGGCAGCCACATCAACGCGCACGTCATCACGGATCAAGGTCCAGATAGGCTCAAAATAACCAGGGCGAGCAAGTAGCTTGAACTGGCGCAAGCCGTAGCGCCACAGGCCGTCCAGATGGCCCGACAGTGCGTCGAATGAGTGAGTATCGATGATCGAGCCGGACCGCAGATCGACAGAGCCGCTGGCGAATTGCTGAATGACGGAATGGTGGTAGCGCAGCTCGACACGCCAAACATCCTGGGCGGGGTTGTAGTTCTCCGGGTCGCCTTCGTCGAAGCTGTCACGGCGCTTCCAGACACCATCCCAATAGTCCAGCTTGTCGGTCGCTCTGGCCTGTTCGGTCTTGTTGTAGATACACAGCTGGACGCTACCAGCAGAGCCAAACATGGAGGTTTCGCCACGTCCGTAGACGCTAGACTTGCTCGCCCACTCAATCTGATTGATGCCCGAAATATCCCGGTGCGTTCGCGCCCGACAGTGCATGCGAGCGACCAAATCATGAGGCGGCGTCCAGCCCTGTACGTCCAGGGCCAAATGCACCGCACACTGGTTCAGATTCACATGCGTCAACAGCTCACCGGCATAGAAATCGAGACGAGCCTGAAGGCGCTCGGGACTCAGGCTATCGATAGCATGCGGCGATACCTCAATCTTGAGGTGCGGACCAATGGCATCCAGCTTGGCGTTGAAATTCTTCACCAGAAGGACAAAGCCCAGGTCTGCATTCTGGAGCTTGTACTGGTAGCCCGAATCCTTACCCACCCGCCCCGAATGCCAGCGCTGGCCAGCGAACTCAACCATGGCGCCCGGCTTCTCGAAAAGGACCATGGTTTCCGGACGGATCAGCCCGCGATACAACTGGCGCACGGTATCCACGCCACAGCGCAGAATGCGAACCTTAGAAAGGTCAACGATACGTGCCGTGCTGGGATCAACAAAAACCCGACCACAGTCATCAGGGAGAGCATTCAATCCAAGACGAGCAAAGTCCTTAACCATCTTTTTTTTCCTTAATTGACCCAAATTGGCCTTTTTCACATTCGTTTATCTGACGTGTTACAGGGACGTCAGCGCCCGGGCGGCGCGCGCGCGCCTCCGCTCTGAACCGAGCCGCGTCGGCGCGCGCTTACCGCCAAGGGCGAGACGAATACTCGCTATCGCTCACAACAGTCACACGGACACCACCACCAACTGGCTGAGAAACAGCCCCAGGTGACGGCGTAGCATGAATCGCTGATGCGGCAGAAATGCCATTCG
>NZ_JAOCCV010000070.1:0-3250 GCF_029840585.1 Pseudomonas sp. GD03875
GTCTGGCGCGCGGTTACTTCAATCGCCCGGCCCTGACTGCCGAGCGCTTCGTGCCCGACCCATTCGATGCCAGCGAGTCAGGAGGCGGCCGCCTTTACCGCACCGGCGACCTGGCCCGTTACCGCCCGGACGGCGTTATCGAATACGCAGGCCGGATCGACCACCAAGTGAAGATCCGTGGTTTCCGCATCGAGACCGGTGAGATCGAGGCCAAGCTGCAAGAGCACGCCGCCGTTCGCGAAACCCTGGTCATCGATGTCGACGGGCCGAGTGGCAAGCAACTGGCTGCATATCTGGTGGCCGATGTCGAGCCGGAGCAGCACGCTGCCTTGTGCAGCGCCTTGCGTGATCACCTCAAGGCCAGCCTGCCGGACTACATGGTGCCTGCGCATCTGATATTCCTGGAGGCGGTGCCCCTGACGCCCAACGGCAAGCTGGATCGCAAGGCGCTACCCAAGCCGGACACCCGTCAGTTGCATGAGTTTGTGGCACCGCAGGGCGAGCTGGAACAGTGCATCGCGGCGATCTGGCGAGACGTGCTGAAGCAGGAGCGAATCGGCGCGACCGACAACTTCTTCGAGCTCGGTGGCGACTCCATCATCTCCATCCAGGTGGTCAGTCGAGCACGCCAGGCAGGCATCCGTTTCACGCCCAAGGAGCTGTTCCAGCATCAGACCGTGCAGGGCCTGGCGCGGGTGGCCCGACAGGGGGAACCGGCCTCGCTCGTCGATCAGGGGCCGGTGACAGGTATCAGCCCCTTGCTGCCGGTGCAGTCGGCATTCTTCGCGGAGACCATCGCCGAGCGTCACCACTGGAACCAGTCGGTGCTGCTCGAACCTCTGCAGGCGCTGGATGCCGGGCGGCTGGAGCAGGCCTTGCGGGCCCTGTGCAAGCACCATGATGCCTTGCGCCTGCGGTTTGCCGAGGGTGACGACGGTTGGCAGGCCACGCATCATGAGCTGCCGGCGGAGCCCCTCCTGTGGCAGGCCGAGGTGACGAGCGAGCAGGCCTTGGAGGTCCTGTGCAATGAGGCCCAGCGCAGCCTGAGCCTGGAGGCCGGCCCACTGGTGCGCGCGCTGTTGGCCACCTTCGGGGATGGCAGCCAGAGACTGCTGCTGGTCATCCATCATCTGGTGGTCGATGGCGTGTCCTGGCGCATCCTGTTCGAGGATCTGCAGACCGCCTATCGACAACTGGAGGCCAGCCAGCCGGTCCGGTTGCCGACCAAGACCACGGCGCTCAAGGACTGGGCCGTGCGCCTGCAAGCCCATGCGGCAAACGCGGCCATGGAGCAGGAACTGGCGTACTGGCAGGAATGCCTGCAAGGCGTCAATGCGGACCTGCCTTGCACCAACCCGTCCGGTAGCCGGCAGAACCGCCAGGCGCAGTATGTCGAAAGCCGCCTGGGCCCGGCGCTGACCCAGAGATTGTTGCAGCAAGCCCCGGCAGCCTATCGCACCCAGGTCAACGACCTGATGCTGACGGCCCTGGCACGGACGGTCTGCCGCTGGAGTGGCCAGGATTCGGCGCTGATCCAGCTCGAAGGCCATGGTCGTGAAACCCTGTTCGATGATATCGACCTGACCCGCACGGTGGGCTGGTTCACCAGCCTGTTCCCGGTGAAGCTGACACCTGCCACGGAGCTGTCCGACTCGATCAAGGCGATCAAGGAGCAGTTGCGTGCGCTGCCGAACAAGGGCCTGGGCTTCGGCCTACTGCGCTATCTGGGCAGCCCGTCGACACGCCAGGCGCTGGCGGAGCTGCCGGAGCCGCGCATCACCTTCAACTACCTGGGGCAGTTCGATGGCAGCTTCGCCCAGGACCAGGGGCTCTTCGTACCGGCCCCGGAAGGCGCAGGCGAGGACCAGGGACCGGAGGCACCGCTGGGCAACTGGCTGACGATCAACGGTCAGGTCTACGGCGGCGAACTGCGCCTGAACTGGTGCTTCAGCCGAGAAATGTTCGGCGAGGAGGTGATTCGGCAACTGGCCGACGCCTATGAGCAGGAGCTGGTCCGGCTGATCGAGCACTGCTGCCACGATGGCCACCGGGGCCTGACCCCTTCGGACTTCCCGCTGGCCCACCTGAGCCAGGGCCAGTTGGACACCTTGCCGGTGCCGCCCGCTCAGATCGAAGACCTCTACCCGCTCTCGCCGATGCAGCAGGGCATGCTGTTCCACAGCCTGTCCAGCCACACCGGCGACGCCTACATCAACCAGTTGCGAGTGACCGTCGATGGCCTGGACATCCCGCGGTTCCGGGATGCCTGGCAGGCCGTGCTGGACCATCATGACATCCTGCGCAGCGGCTTCGTCTGGCAGGGCGAACTGGATCAGCCCCTGCAAGTGGTGCATCGGCAGGCCCGTATTCCCTTCGTCGAACAGGACTGGCGCAGCCGAGAGAATCTGCCTCAGGCCCTGGATGACCTGGCGAATGCCCAGCGCCAGCAGGGTTTCGCCCTCGCCCAGGCCCCTCTGTTGCGTCTGACGGCCGTGCGCACGGGCGAGCGACGCCATGAACTGATCTACACCAGCCACCACATCCTGATGGACGGCTGGAGCAACTCGCACCTGCTGGGCGAGGTGCTGCAGCGCTATGCCGGAGAGACCGCCATACCGCCTGCCGGGCGCTATCGCGACTACATCGCCTGGCTGCAGGAGCAGGATAAGCCTGCCAGCGAAGCCTTCTGGAAACAGCAACTGGCGCAGCTGGAGGAGCCCACCCGGCTGGCGGCGGCGCTGTCTCGCACACCAGGGGATCCCCTCGAGAGCGACCACTACGGCGAGCATGTGGAGGAGCTGGACAGCACTCAGACCCGACGCCTGGAAGCTTTTGCGCGCGAGCGGAAGGTGACCCTCAACACCCTGGTGCAGGCCGCCTGGATCCTGTTGCTGCAACGCTACACCGGACAGGACTGCGTGGCCTTCGGGGCTACCGTGTCAGGCCGCCCGGCTGACCTGCCGGGGGTGGAGCAGCAGATCGGACTGTTCATCAACACCCTGCCGGTGATCGCAAGCCCGCGCCCTGAGCAGACGGTGACACAGTGGCTGCAGGCGCTCCAGGAACAGAACCTGGCACTGCGCGAACACGAGCACACCCCGTTGTTCGATATCCAGCGCTGGGCCGGTCAGGGCGGCGAGGCGCTGTTCGACACCCTGCTGGTATTCGAGAACTATCCGGTGGCGCAGGCCCTGCAACGTGGTGCGCCAGAGGAACTGCGCTTCGGTGAGGTAGCCAGCCATGAACTGAC
>NZ_JAOCCV010000071.1:0-3124 GCF_029840585.1 Pseudomonas sp. GD03875
ATCTTCGGCATGCTCCGCAAGGCCTAAGCCTCGGTGCTCTGGTCGGTCATGCTCGGCGCCTTCATTGCGGGCGCCTTTATCACCGGTTTCAGGATTGGTGAGTTCTTCTGACCGATCTTGGCAACTTGTGCCGATGCAATAGACCCCGCTTCGGCGGGGTTTTCTTTGGGTGGTATTAATATGCGCAAGATTTCTTCGTGTCTGGCGTTTTATATTGTTCTGACTTGTTCCGTAATTTATTGCGGCATTTCCAGTGCTGCAACTATCGGCTATAAGCATCAGTCTTCAAATACTGCGGCTTGTTATCCTGACCGACAGACTGCTTGTGAGGCCTTCTATCCGCCGCCTATAGTTTCCAATGGCAAAACTTACGCTTATTGGTCGGGTGGTTATTCTGGCTTTTGTCGCTGGCGTGAACGCCCACTTGATTACCCGTATAACAATCCGGAGGTTAATAAGGGCTCTGTCGTTTCTTGTAATGTCCCCGCTTGTGAGGGTGGTATTTATAACCCTCAGACTGGTCAATGTGATGCTGCGCCGAATGAGTGTGATGATAAAAAGGGACAGACAACACAATGGGATAGTACGCATATACAATTCGAAGCATGTATTGGCGGTTGTTTGGCTATCGTTACGGATTCTGATTTCTCTAGTTCTGTCCGCGCTTATAAGTCCGATGTTTCTGAGAAGGTTCTTTTTCGTTACTACGGTTCATTTAGTGGCGAGTCCTGCGGTAGTGCTCCGCCAGCCGATGCTGCTGATAATGATATTCCTCCAACCGAGTCCAGTTCTGATAATGAATGTACGGCTACTGTTACTGATGGTGAAGGGCGTCAAGTAAGTGCATGCACAAAGACTGACACTTTCAAAGATCAGCGTGATTGTGTTCAGTCTGGTGGTTCTCTTGGTAGTGTTAACGGAATGATGACGTGTGTTAAAAGCAAGGGCCCTAAAGCTGTTCAGACAACTACGGAGACTAAAGTAACTACTGAGTCCACTCCGGATGGAGGTAAGAAAACCACTACAGAAACGAAGACCGAGACAAAGAAGTGTATTGGCACTAATGCCTGCTCCACTACTTCCACCACTATTACTAACGTTAATAACACCAGGTCGGATGGTTCGTCTGGCTCTAGTTCGTCGAACTGTAAGGGCGACAGCTGCAAGGGAACTGGTAGCGGCTCTGGTAGCGGTTCTGGCAGCGGTTCTGGCGCCGGCGATGGTTCTGGTGATGAGGGCGAGGAAGAGCAGGAGGAGGGCGGTGACGGGCCTTCTGGCTCCCTTGTTCAGGGCGAGCAGGGTAGCTTCGCCGAGGGTATCGCCGAATGGGATCAGCGTTTAACGGATGTTCGTGGCGAGCTTGATTCGAAGGTTGAACAACTTTCGGGCCAGTTCAAAGGTGTGTTTGATCTTGGTTTGAGCGGCGGCTCTGGCTCTTTGCCGTGCGAATCCTTCCCTGTTAGTTTCGGTACTGGTTCTTCCACTACATTGCGCTTGTGTCCGGCCGATTATTCCGATCAGTTGGCTTATTTGCGTTATGCGCTGCTTTTAGCGGCTGCGGCCCTGGGCGCCATCATTATTCTTGGAGATTAATCCTATGGAGTGGCTTGCTGCTTTTGTCGATCAAGTGATTTTGTTCTTTCAGTTCATTTGGGATTTCCTTACTACTGGTATCTATGACTTCGTTAAGGACGGACTTGTTCTTCTTACCAAGTCGATCATGTATTCATGGGTTCAAGTTCAAATATTCGCCCTTGAGATTGCTTATGGGGCTGCTCGCGAGGTTATGTCTGATCTTGGTGTGTCCGAGGGCGTTAGACGGCGTTGGGGTGATATTCCGGCTGATGTTGCGAATGTTTTGACGTTCTTCGGCATTCCCCAGGCGCTGAATATTATTTTTTCTGCACTTTCGACGCGCTTTGCTCTTAAATTCGTACCGTTCATGGGGCGCTAATTATGTCTATTAAAATCCATCACGGACCTAACGGCTCTTATAAGACTTCTGGCGCTATTCAGGATGATGCGGTTCCTGCTCTTAAAGAGGGTCGGCTCATTATTACGAATGTTCGCGGCTTTACGCTTGAGCGTGTTTTGCAGGCAATGCCGACCCTTCCTGATGCCGTTGACATTATCAATCTTGACCTTGAGTCTCTGGAGGATATGGAGCGCATGCGCACTTGGTTCCAATGGGCACCTCGCGGCGCGTTCATCATTTTTGATGAAACTCAGCTTGTATTCCCCAAGGCTTGGCGCGAGAAAGATTTAGAGCGTTTCGATTTCCCTGGTGGTCCTGAAGCTGCTGCTGTTGCTGATCGACCCATGAGTTGGCTCGATGGCTGGACCCGCCATAGACATTGGAACTGGGATATTGTCCTGACTACGCCGAACATTGCTTATATCCGTGATGATATTCGCATGACGTGTGAAATGGCTTACAAGCATTCCAATCTCGCTGTTATCGGTATCGCTGGTCGCTATAAAGAAGCTCAACATGACGCCCAAATTAACCGCCCGCCGATGGAGGGAACTGTAATTGAATACAAGCGAATCAAGCCCGACACATTCAAGCTCTACCAATCAACTGCAACAGGAAAAACTCAAGATACAAAAGCCGGAAAGAGTCTTTTCAAGTCGCCTAAGCTACTTGCACTCTTGGTATTTATTGCCCTTCTTATTGTCGCTGTACTATCTCTCGGCGGAATTGACTTTGGGCCTGCTAACGCTAGCAAGGCGCCTGCTGCTTCCGCCGCTCCGGTTCCTGCTGCGAGTTCTGCGCTTCCTGTTGATTCGCCTGATCCTTTGGATATTGGTGCTCTGGTTGGTAAACCGACTGCTGTTCCTGCTGTTGAGCTGAATCATCCGTACGCGCCTCGAACATTCGCTGTCCGTGCCGTTATTACTGCGACTGTGGCAGGCCGCTCTCGCCAGGTCGGCCAGCTCGATGTTGTCGATTCGGATGGCCTTGTACTGCGCCAGTCCATCGCCGATCTGGAGCAGCTCGGCTATCAGGTGCGAGTGCGAGGCGCTTGCCTCGTTGATATTGCGCACCCGATGGGGTATCGGGCCGAGGCTGTATGCCCTGGGCGTGCTGTTTCCCGCGATGAATCTGGCCGTAGGGTCGAGT
>NZ_JAOCCV010000072.1:0-2780 GCF_029840585.1 Pseudomonas sp. GD03875
AGAGCCGTCGCTCGGTTTACCGAAGGGCGAAACCATCCATCGTGGTGATCTAGGCCAGATCGTAGCTGCCCGGCACAAGTAGATATTTGCCACACCAATACAATTTAAATCGGCTAGCTTATATAAGCTGCTTCAATAAGCAGAATGTCAGCCGACAGCCATATCAAGGTGCATCATGCCAAACTCAGAATTAGCAATTCGTTGTACAGTTACAACTCAGGATCACCCTGAAGGGATTCATATGAAGAATGATGATACATGGCGATCCGACCCGGGCGGATGGTTAAAAGCACAATCCGGAACCTGGATTCAGGTAACCACCTCCGGAGTAGTTCTAAATTCCCACTCTGGCGAAAAGATCGCGTATTTGCAGGGGTTAATATTTGCGACTGCTCCCAGCGGCAGCAGAGGTGTATTCAAGCACGAGGCCAGGGGCGAGGCTGGCACATGGCTGGTTGTTAGCTGAATAAGGGAGTGCCATCAGAATCCCCGTTGAGGGATTCTGATTTAATTAAAGGCAGATACTAGGGGGGCAGGGACGATCAATTGGCTCTCTGGGTGGAAGCTTCGGGGGGCGTACAGGGGTAGGAGGCGGAGTTGGCGTCTGCGCAACAAAGTTAGCATCTGCACCAACAGTAAAATTGGCCTCCTGAGGCAGGTATTCTATTAGCTGCTCAGGCGACCTGCACATGGGGTGCATCAATGACTGCGCACAGAAGGCCTGCGAAAGCGGCAGTAGTCGAACCTGTAATACCCATGTCGATAGTATGTTCATTGCATTTTGTTTGTGCTGAGTTTCGGAATCAAACAGCGCTTTATAGTATTGGTCACCATCCAGTATGCACTTGCCTTTGTACGCGCCTCCTTCGCATAGAGTTAAAGCATCCCGAGATTCATCCCCGGCCTTCGCCAAAGTGGGTTTGCCATCCTTGTCCTCTAATTGCATTCGTTTCATGGGTGCATTTGCAAGAAGAGCATAATAAAGATCTGTGCCTGATTTTTTTATCCATTCGGAGTCTTTGAAATTTACACTGCTATCGGCCACTCCTATGGATTTGAATACCTCGCCACTATTCAGCATAATGGCCAAGCTGTCATCAATGCTTTCAAATTTAAGCGCATCCACACTCACTCCATCCCTTCTGGCGGACTTGCTTAAAGCAAGCCTAGCCATGCCGGCTCCATAAACCAGAGAGTTGATCGCAAACCTATCATTATAAGTAAAGTCTGCATCGCCGCTTTCCAGCTTGCACTGTTCGACTTGATTCAGCTCGAACGAGCACTTCCCGTATTTCATGCAGTCAGAGATTAATGTCTCATAACAGCGTGCTGCTGCTCGAAGTAACGTAGCTTGTTTCGTGAGCGCCGATGATTTTTTTCCGCCGGGATAGAATGGGAAATAGTACAAATCACTCCTAAGCTGGGAGTCTGTGTAAAGAGCAGAAAGATCCATCAGTCTTTGGTATCGCATAAAAAATGCGCGCGCATTCATAAGTGACAACGACTTGGAGCCCGACTTCCAGTTCGGTAGCATTGAATACGGCCAGACGACAATTCGGTAGGGCGCTGCCGCTCCTTTCTCGAAATTTGGATAGTTCTCAATCTTCGCTACAAGACTTTCTTTAGTGGTAGGGCTGGAAAGTACTCCAC
Organism: Pseudomonas sp. GD03875; assembly: GCF_029840585.1. NCBI lineage: Bacteria > Pseudomonadati > Pseudomonadota > Gammaproteobacteria > Pseudomonadales > Pseudomonadaceae > Pseudomonas > Pseudomonas sp. GD03875. Next base: position 1,651 of record NZ_JAOCCV010000072.1, read on the forward strand.
CGCTTTGCACTAATCGTATGCTTGTGTCATCGCTATTTAGGGTGTCTCGCCGCGTCTTATCCAGCGTCATGTTTGCCGAGGCGCCGTAGCCACTGGCAGACATGGATAAATTAAACGCAGATGAGTATTCGGATAGTGCGGTCTTCAGTTCGTATATAACATCAAGCTGTCCTCCCCGACGAATTGCCAGAACAAAGCCATCCCCGCAAAGTTTTCTGAACTTATCTGCTCCTCCTGCATTGTCTAATAATTTTCCCGCCTGATCGGATAATCTGATTCCAAACATCCGCTCAGGGGAGGGAGATATTTGGATTCCCCCCTTGTCTACTAAAGTAGTAGATAGAATTCTCGTTCTCGCACGGTCTGCAAGTGATGTCTCTGAGAACGATGTGCTAACCGAGGCACTCCATCCAAAGCCACCATACGATGCCGATGCTGTTAACCCCAAGGAGTTATAGATTTGCTCACGATCAAACAAATATTTGTATTGTGTAGTGCTGCTAGAACCGGGAATTTCAACTTCACTTCCGCCCTCGATACAGGTGCCTTGAGTTCTACGCCCGGTAACTAAATCCCAACCCTGGCCGAGAGAAACCCCCTCAATGGGATAAGCAGCTTGTTCTGGTTGATTATCTTGGATAAATTGATTGCGTAGTAAATATTTCCTTTCCTGCTCGCTTTCATTTTCTTTCGCAGCCTCGACAAATAGGCTGGCAGATATAGAATAAGTGAAGACAAACATTGCGCCAACTCTATTAAGTGGTCTCGGCATTGCTGGCTCCCTGCTCGCATAGAAGATCAATCCAACGCTAGCACTCGCTAATGGCAGAGTAATATCATTTCGCTATATGGTTGTGCCGAGCGCTTGCTCAATTCAACGCTCTATAGTTACTGAACCACCGAGTAGGTGCTGCTACATCGTCGCACTCAGGGAATTGCACTATATCGCTCAGCCGTGCCAGGTACTCTCCGAGCTATATGGTTCCATGGCCTCCCATCGTTTCAGGTCTTAGCAAAGGCTTTGGTGTGGATTACCTCGTAACATGACGCAGGCAAATGTCCTCTTCTGGCCGAATCTGTTGAAAAAGTAGGTTCAGCGACAGCCGGCCGGTCGGATGTGCCTGCCGTCG
>NZ_JAOCCV010000073.1:0-2403 GCF_029840585.1 Pseudomonas sp. GD03875
CTGCTGTCCGGCCAGGGCTTCGTGCATTTTCGCCGCGACCCGGCCGGACGCTGGCGCCTGCACGCCAGCTTCGACCGCAACGGCTACCGCAGCGAATTCGGCTGGGGCGAACAGGGCGTGCTGTCGAGCGTGCGCGACAGCGCCGGGCGTAGCTACGCCCTGGTCTACCAGCGCCTGTTCGAGGCCCGTGAGAACGATCACGGCCTGCGCCTGCTCGGCGTGATCCTGGCCAACCCGGCCGGGCCGATCCCCGCCGGCTTCGACCCCGCCCACCCGGACAACGACTGGCTGGTGCGCTACGACTTCAGCGCCGAGGGCGACCTGAGCCAGGTGCGCAACCGCATCGGGGAGGTGGTGCGCACCTTCACCTGGCGCAACCATATGATGACCGGCCACGGCCAGCCCGGCGGCGTGGACATGCGCTACGAATGGGACCGCCACGACCCGCAGGGCAAAGTACTGCGCCAGATCGAGGCGGACGGCCTGACCCACACTTACCACTACCGCGACGACCACACCGAAGTCACCGACAACCTGGGCCGCAGCCAGCGCTACGCATTCACCGGCGAAGGCGGCCTGCGCCGCTGGAGCGCCCACGTGCGCGCCGATGGCAGCCGGGTCGAGTACGAACACGACCTGTTCGGCCGGCTGGTGGCAGTGAAGGACGCCCTGGGCCGGACAAGCCGGCGCTACCTGGACGGCGAGGGCCGCCCGCTGGAAACCCAAAGCCCCGGCGGCGCCTCGCAGCGCCATACCCTCGACCCCGAGACCGGCTGGCCGCTCGGCCTGCAGGACGCCGAGGGCCGACGCTGGACCCTGACCCGCGACGAGCGCGGCAACCTCACCCATATACTCGACCCACTGGGCGAACAGACCCGCTACGAATACACCCACCCCCAACTGCCCGACCGCCCCACCCGCATCATCGACGCCAAGGGCGGTGCCAAGACCCTGGCCTGGAACCGCTACGGCCAACTGGTCAGCTACACCGACTGCTCGGGCCACACCACCCACCACGAATACGATGACCAAGGCCGGCTCATCGCCAGCCGCGATCCCCTGGGCCAGCGAGTGGTTCGCCACTACGACCGCCTCAATAGACTTATCAGCCTGCGCCTGGCCGATGGCACGGGCGAGCACTACCGCTACGACCGCCTCGGCCGGCTGGTTAGCCTCACCGACGCCCAGGGCAAGACCACCCTGCTGGCCTGGGACCGCGCGGGCCGCCTGACCCGGCGGACCGACCCGGCCGGCCTGAGCCAGGCCTGCGAATACGACCTGGCCGGCCGGCTGATCGTCCTGACCAACGAAAACCAGTCCCGGACCCGCTTCGCCTACGACCTCCTGGACCGGCTGATCGAAGAACAGGGCTTCGACGGCCGCCGCCAGCGCTACCGCTACAACGCCGCCGGCGAACTGATCGAGCGCCAAGAGGCCGATGAACGCATCACCCGCTACGAACACGACCTCGACGGCCGCCTGCTGGCCCGCCACCTGCCGGCCACCGACCGGGTGGAGGCCTTCAGCGAACAGTTCCGCTGGAGCAGAGGCGGCCAACTGATCGGCGTGCATACCCCGGACAGCGACGTGCTGTTCGCCTACGACGAGGCCGGCCGCCTGGCCCTGGAAACCCAGCGCCACCGCGACGGCTGGGACTACAGCCTGGCCCACCGCTACGACGCCCTGGGCACTCGCCAGACCAGCCAGTACGGCGATGCGCCGCCAGTCAACTGGCTGACCTACGGCCCGGGCCACCTGCATGGCGTACTGGTCGACGGCCTGGAACTGGCCTTCGAGCGCGACGCCCTGCACCGCGAAGTCGGCCGCGACGCGCGCCTCAAGCACGGCACCGACATGCTGTTCAGCCAGACCCGCGCCTACGACGGCCTGGGCAGGCTGAGCGACAGCCAGCTCACGCCCCTGTCCGGCGACCCCTGGCGCCGCCACTACGACTACGACCCGCGCGGGCAACTGATCGGCATCGGCGACACCCTGCTGCCCGACATTGCCTACCGCTACGACGACAGCGGCCGACTGATTGGCAGCCAGCATGGTGAACACAATCAACGCTACCGCTTCGACCCGGCGGGCAACCGCCTGGAGCGGGACCCCACTCCCAAACCACATCAGGCGAGCGACTGGTCGCAGCTGGTCCACGCCAACCTGGACAACCCCGACTTCGACCTGCTGGGTGAAGGACAAGCCATCCCCATCGGCCCGCAGCACAGCTGGCCGAGCAACCGCATCACAGAACTGGACGGCACCCAGTACCGCTACGACCCGGCTGGCAACCTGATCGAACGCAAAAGCGAAGACGGCGATGTCTTGACCCTGGCCTACGACGGCGCCCACCGCCTCAGCCACCTACAGAGAAAAGACCCGAACGGCGAGACCCTGGAAGCC
>NZ_JAOCCV010000074.1:0-1754 GCF_029840585.1 Pseudomonas sp. GD03875
ATAGCCCATGATCCTCGGTGAAGTCGAAAACTGTACGCCCTATGCCTGGTTCACCTTCGAGAAAATGGGACCGGCCGAGCGGCTTTACGACATCGTGATCGTCAAAGCCGCATGTGTGCTCCGTCCGGGAAGAGGCGGTGAGGGGATAGTTGCTCTCGATGAGGCGGCCCCCATTCACCTTGCGGACGAGCACTTCGGGGCACCTGAGCGGAGCCCCTTGCGCATTGCGGGTGACACGCTGCTCTACAAACCGGGCACGGATGTTTTCTTTCGGGGGCATGCGCGACCGCTCCAGGACCTACCCGAACAGTGGGCCGCTGATCTGGAAATTGGCACTCGCCGGCACCGGTGGCGTTTGTCGGGCGAACGGCATTGGCAGTGGTCGTTGATGCGAGGTTGGCATCTGAGCGCAGCTCAGCCATGCGAAATCTTGCCATTGCGCTACGAGTTGGCTTTCGGGGGAAGTTATACGCGTCGCGGGGAAGTGCTCGAGCATGCCGAGAATCCGGTAGGACGCGGCTGGCTGGACGCAAACCACCTCGACCGAGAGCAGCATTACCCAGCACCTCGCATCGAGCACTTCGCTCACCCTGTGAGTGAGCCGGGCCGGCCAATCCCCATTCCCGGCCTCGGTCCAATACCACGGTACTGGACAGCCCGCAGCCGCTATGCCGGCACCTATGACGACGCTTGGAAAGAACGTTTCAACCGAGGAGAAAACCCGGGATACCCGCGTGACTTCGATCCACGGTTCTTCCAGGCCGCCCACCCCGACTGGCAGTTCGAACAACTCCTTGTAGGCGGAGAGGCCGTGGCCCTGGTCGGGCTCACGGGCGATGAGCCGTTGCTCGGCAACATACCCGGCTGGCGTGTGGAAGCATTGCTGGTCGGTACAGGAGCCCCCGTTGTCGCGCCACTTCGCCTGGATACGCTCGATTTCGATCTGGATGCCCAACGCCTGTACATGACATGGCGCTTGCCGATCCCCCAGGACATGGGGATTCGCCAAGTCGTGCTGCGTCGTTTGCCAAAAGAGACCTCCTGATGGCCGAAAAGCATGTCGCAAACCGTGAGGTGCTCTGGGTAGCGCTCAATGTCTCTCCCGACTTCTGCCAGGTGGGAAATACGATCGTTCCCTTCGATATTGCTCGCACCCTGAATCAGGACAAGGTTCTTTATGCCCGCAGCGTCTTCGCGCGTGGGCAGCCGGTGATGATGCTCGACAGTGTCGCCCGGGGAGTGATGGGAAATGCCGGGCGAGGTGTGGAATCCTTCGTATCGCAGAATCAGGGTCACGTCTGGGTACGCAGCGGCAGCACAACCGTGTACGCGGAGGGTCGGCCTCTTGCGCGGCATCTGGATCAGTGCCTGATGAACGCTGAGCTTGATGGTGTTCCCCTGGATTCCGACATAGCGGCGGCCGATCCGTGAGCACAAGACCCCTTGTCGACCAGCACGGTCGCCCCGTTGAGCTTGTCGTCACACCGGACGGCTCGAAGATGCGTGTCATCGGCGACGTGCTACCACCAGAGCACAGAGGCGCATCGGTATTTCTCGACCCCGCGGGAAATGGATCGCTTGCCGGCCCCGGTGATATGAGGAATCCGAACTCTGGACCACCGATGGCCATGCCGCCTCAACCAGAGAGCATTCTGCTGCGTGAGAACGGCACCTGGGGGCGCTTGTACACAATGTCTCTTCCCCCCATTCAGGTAACGGCCGACAAACCTGAGGAAGAGGAGGAAGAGGCGCCC
>NZ_JAOCCV010000075.1:0-1754 GCF_029840585.1 Pseudomonas sp. GD03875
AGGGGCCTCTTCCTCCTCGTCCTCAGGCTTGTCGGCCGTTACCTGAATGGGGGGTAGCGACATTGTGTACAGCCGCCCCCAGGTGCCGTTCTCACGCAGCAGAATGCTCTCTGGTTGAGGCGGCATGGCCATCGGAGGGCCAGAGTTCGGATTCCTAACATCACCGGGGCCAGCAAGCGATCCATTTCCCGCGGGGTCGAGAAATACGGATGCGCCTCTTTGCTCTGGTGGTAGCACGTCGCCGATGACACGCATCTTCGAGCCGTCCGGCGTGACGACGAGCTCAACGGGGCGACCGTGCTGGTCGACAAGGGGCCTTGTGCTCACGGATCGGCCGCCGCTATGTCGGAATCCAGGGGAACACCATCAAGCTCAGCGTTCATCAGGCACTGATCCAGATGCCGAGCAAGAGGCCGACCTTCCGCATACACGGTTGTGCTGCCGCTGCGCACCCAGACGTGGCCCTGATTCTGCGATACGAAGGATTCCACGCCTCGCCCAGCATTTCCCATCACTCCCCGGGCAACACTGTCGAGCATCATCACTGGCTGCCCACGCGCGAAGACGCTGCGGGCATAAAGAACCTTGTCCTGATTCAGGGTGCGCGCGATATCGAAGGGAACGATCGTGTTTCCCACTTGGCAGAAGTCGGGAGAGACATTGAGGGCTACCCAGAGCACCTCACGGTTTGCGACATGCTTTTCGGCCATCAGGAAATCTCTTTTGGCAAACGACGTAGCACGACTTGGCGAATCCCCATGTCCTGAGGGATTGGCAGGCGCCATGTCATGTACAGACGCTGGGCATCCAGATCGAAATCGAGCGTATCCAGGCGCAGTTGAGCGACAACGGGTGCTCCGGTACCGACCAGCAATGCCTCCACACGCCAGTCGGGTATGTTGCCGAGCAAGGGCTCATCGCCCGTGAGCCCTACCAGGGCCACGGCCTCTCCGCCTACAAGCGGTCGTTCGAATTGCCAGTCGGGGTGGGCGGCCTGGAAAAACCGTGGATCAAAGTCACGCGGGTATCCCGGATTTTCTCCTCGGTTGAAACGTTCTCTCCAGGCGTCGTCATAGGTGCCGGCATAGCGGCTGCGGGCGGTCCAGTACCGTGGTACTGGACCGAGGCCGGGAATGGGGATCGGCCGGCCCGGCTCACTCGCGGGGTGAGCGAAGTGCTCAATGCGAGGTGCTGGATAATGCTGCTCTCGGTCGAGGCGGTTTACATCCAGCCAGCCACGCCCTACCGGATTCTCGGCATGCTCGAGCACTTCCCCACGACGTGTATAACTTCCCCCGAAAGCCAGCTCGTAGCGCAATGGCAAGGTTTCGCACGGCTGAGCTGCACTCAGATGCCAGCCTCGCATCAACGACCACTGCCAATGCCGCTCGCCCGACAAACGCCACCGGTGCCGGCGAGTGCCAATTTCCAGATCAGCGGCCCACTGTTCGGGTAGGTTCTGGAGCGGCCGCGCATGCCCTCGAAAGAAAACATCCGTGCCCGGCTTGTAGAGCAGGGTGTCACCCGCAATGCGCAAAGGACTGCGCTCGGGTGCCCCGAAGTGCTCGTCTGCAAGGTGAATGGGGGCCGCCTCATCGAGAACAACTATCCCCTCACCGCCTCTTCCCGGACGGAGCGCACACGCGGCTTTGACGATCACGATGTCGTAAAGCCGCTCGGCCGGTCCCATTTTCTCGAAGGTGAACCAGGCATAGGGCGTACAGTTTTCGACTTCACCGAGGATCATGGGCTAC
>NZ_JAOCCV010000076.1:0-1490 GCF_029840585.1 Pseudomonas sp. GD03875
AAGTGGTTGGAAGCCACTTCACTTTGCCTTTCGGCGTTTCACTGAGCTTCCTTGCCCAGGTCTGACGGTTAATTCGAGGGTTTCTGCTCGCCCCAGGCGCACCTATCCCGTGATCGGTGGCCCGTGAGGCAGCAGCTTGGCCATACGTCTCAGGTTTTGCACAGTCGCGGCCAAGGTGAATTCGTCAGTCGCACCCGTCAGTCCACGCAGTCGTAAACGGTCGAGTTTCATGATCCGTTTGAGGTGGGCGAACAGCATCTCCACCTTCTTCCGTTCGCAACGAGAGACGAGGTATTCCGGTGTCTTGGCGATGCGTCGCGCCACGTCACGAGCCGCTTCGTGGACGCTCCGAGTGATTTTGCGGAATGTGGTATTGGGGCAGCACTTCGCTTTCAGCAGGCAGGTGGCGCAGTCGCTTTGGCTGGAGCGGTAGATGATGGTGTTGGCCTTGGTCACCCGAGACCGTTGCTGGGTGAAGGTACGCCATTCACTGCGTAGCGGTTTGCCGACTGGGCAGCGGTATTCATTGGTCTCTGGATTCCAGTGGAAGTCGTTACTGGAGAGACTGCCGTCCTTGCGCTCGGTCTTATCCCACACCGGCACGTGTGGCTCGATGTTCTTTTCTTCAACCATCCAGGCCAGCATCGGGGCAGTGCCATAGGCGGTATCGCCGATGAGGCGTTCCGGCGTGAGATCGAACTGCGCTTCGACACGCTCGACCATCGTCTTGGTCGAGTCGACTTCGGCGGTACGATGCGCCGGAGTCGCTTCTACATCCATGATCACGCCGTGCTCGGTGTCGATCAGGTAGTTGGTGGAGTAGGCAAAGTAAGCCGGGCCGCCTGGCGCTGCTGTCCAACGAGACAGCGGATCGGTGAGTGAAATCTTCTTGGGGAGGGCTTCAGCCAACGCCTCTTCATCAAGGGCTTCGAGGTACTCGCGTACGGCGCGGCTGCTGAGCTTTGGATCGTTCCAATCGACTTCATCACCCGCCGTCCCACGTTGCCTGCTGGCATCCGCCTTGATGATGCTGGCGTCGACGGCGAAGCCTTCGCCCTTGACCAGGCCGGCTGCCATGCAACGTCGCAGCACCTCATTGAACAACCAGCGGAACAGACCGCTGTCACGGAAGCGGCCGTGACGATTCTTCGAGAAGGTTGAGTGATTGGGTACTTCGTCTTCCAGACCCAGTCGGCAGAACCAGCGATAGGCCAGATTTAAATGCACCTCTTCGCATAGTCGTCGCTCGGAGCGGATGCCGTAGCAGTAGCCAACGACCAGCATGCGCACCATCAACTCAGGGTCGATCGAGGGGCGTCCAATAGGGCTGTAGAAGTCGGCCAGATGTGCACGCAGATCGCTGAGATCCAGGCATTGGTCGATAATGCGCAAGAGGTGCTGGGGCGGAACGTGGTCTTCCAGATTGAACGAGTAGAACAGCCGCTGCTGCCCACTCGGTAGCTGTCCCATCATGCTGTTCGCCCCCGCGC
>NZ_JAOCCV010000077.1:0-1468 GCF_029840585.1 Pseudomonas sp. GD03875
GCCCTGAACGGCCAGACCTACGTGGTGGTGGTCAACGGCATCACCGGCAGCGGCACCCTCGGCCTCAACCTCAGGAACGGCGGCACCGGCATCGCCGACACTGCCGGCAACGCCCTCGGCGGCGGCCTGACCGGCCCGACCTATGCCATCGACCGTGCCCTGCCGGCCGTCAGTTCGGTATCGGTGCCGGCCAACGGCACCTATGTCGCCGGGCAGAACCTCGATTTCACCGTCAACTTCAGCGAGAGCGTGGTCGTCGACAGCAGCGGCGGCACGCCGCGCATCGCCGTCACCCTGGATACCGGCGGCATCGTCTACGCCAACTACGTTGCCGGCTCCGGCAGCAGCGCCCTGACCTTCCGCCTCACCGTCGCCTCGGGCCAGTTCGACGGCAACGGTATCGACCTGGGCAACAGCATCCAGCTCAACGGCGCCACCCTCAAGGGCAGCTCGGGCAACGATGTGGCCACCGCCCTCGCCGGTATCGGCAGCACCGCCGGGGTTCGGGTCGACGCCCAGGACCCGACCGCCGCCATCGCCCTGACCGGCACCTCGCCGACCTCGGCCAATACCCTGGAATTCCGGGTGACCTTCAACGAGAACGTCACCGGCGTGGATGCCGGCGACTTCAGCCTGCTCACCGGCGGCACGGTGCAGGGCACCCTGCAGTCCGTGGTGCAGCTGGATGCCCGCACCTACCAGGTGGTGGTCACCGGCGTGTCCGGCAGCGGCTCGCTGCAGCTGGCGCTGAACGCTCCGGGCAGCGGCATCGCCGATGCCGCCGGCAACCGCCTCGGCGGCAGCGTGGTCAGCAGCGGCTACGAGATCCGGCAGATCCAGCCGGAACCGGAGCCCGAACCGGAACCAGAGCCAGAACCCGAGCCCGAGCCCGAGCCCGAGCCCGAGCCCGAACCGGAACCCCGTCCACAGCCCGAGGGCGATCCCGAGTTCCGCGTCGATCCGCCGGTCTCCAACCCGGACCTGTCCACGCCGCTGCCCCAGGTCGCGGTGCCCGGCGGGACGGCGCCCTCCTTCACCTCGCCCCTGCTGCCGCCGCCGCTGTTCGAGGTGCGAACCCTGGGGGGTGGTCTGCCGCCGCTGGGCAATATCTTCATCAACCGCGGCGCCCTCGCCCCCAGCTTCATCGCCCAGGTGTTCGCCAGCAGCCATTCGGATGCGGGCGGCGATGGCTCGGGCATGGGCTTCCTCGGCTTCGGCGGCGGCGATGCCGGCGTGTTCGGCTCCAGCAGCCTGTCCAGCATCTTCGGCAAGGACGTCCTGCAGGAGACCGAACAACTCAAGATCTTCGACGGCAAGCAGTGGAGCGACGGCGCCGAGGGCGCGATCTTCGGCGCGCCGCCGCTGAGCCAGCAGTTGCACGACCTGCACGAAGGCGAGCGCCGCCAGCTGCACGAGCTGGCCCTGGCGCTGGGCCAGATCCACGCCGAAGGGCCCAAGGCCTGACACA
>NZ_JAOCCV010000078.1:0-1396 GCF_029840585.1 Pseudomonas sp. GD03875
CGATTCAGGCCTTGGGGCCTTCGGCGTGGATCTGGCCCAGCGCCAGGGCCAGCTCGTGCAGCTGGCGGCGCTCGCCTTCGTGCAGGTCGTGCAGTTGCTGGCTCAGCGGCGGCGCGCCGAAGATCGCGCCCTCGGCGCCGTCACTCCACTGCTTGCCGTCGAAGATCTTCAGCTGCTCGGTCTCCTGCAGGACGTCCTTGCCGAAGATGCTGGACAGGCTGCTGGAGCCGAACACGCCGGCATCGCCGCCGCCGAAGCCGAGGAAGCCCATGCCCGAGCCATCGCCACCCGCATCGCTGCTGGCGAACACCTGGGCGATGAAGCTGGGGGCGAGGGCGCCGCGGTTGATGAAGATGTTGCCCAGCGGCGGCAGGCCGCCGCCCAGGGTCGGCACCTCGAACAGCGGTGGCGGCAGCAGGGGCGAGGTGAAGGAGGGCGCCGTCCCGCCGGGCACCGCGACCTGGGGCAGCGGCGTGGACAGGTCCGGGTTGGAGACCGGCGGATCGACGCGGAACTCGGGATCGCCCTCCGGCTGCGGACGGGGTTCCGGTTCCGGCTGGGTCTGCTGGACCTCGTAGCCGCTGCTGACCACGCTGCCAACAAGGCGGTTGCCGGCGGCATCGGCGATGCCACTGCCCGGGGCGTTCAGCGCCAGTTGCAGCGAACCGCTGCCGGACACGCCAGTGACCACCACCTGGTAGGTGCGGGCATCCAGCTGCACCACCGACTGCAGGGTGCCCTGCACCGTGCCGCCGGTGAGCAGGCTGAAGTCGCCGGCGTCGACGCCGGTGACGTTCTCGTTGAAGGTCACCCGGAATTCCAGGGTATTGGCCGAGGTCGGCGAGGTGCCGGTCAGGACGATGGCAGCGGTCGGGTCCTGGGCGTCGACCCGAACACCGGCGGTGCTGCCGATACCGGCGAGGGCGGTGGCCACATCGTTGCCCGAGCTGCCCTTGAGGGTGGCGCCGTTGAGCTGGATGCTGTTGCCCAGGTCGATGCCATTGCCGTCGAACTGGCCCGAGGCGACGGTGAGGCGGAAGGTCAGGGCGCTGCTGCCGGAGCCGGCGACGTAGTTGGCGTAGACAGTGCCGCCGGTGTCGAGGGTGACGGCGATGCGCGGCGTGCCGCCGCTGCTGTCGACGACCACGCTCTCGCTGAAGTTGACGGTGAAATCGAGGTTCTGCCCGGCGACATAGGTACCGTTGGCCGGCACCGATACCGAACTGACGGCCGGCAGGGCGCGGTCGATGGCGTAGGTCGGGCCGGTCAGGCCGCCGCCGAGGGCGTTGCCGGCAGTGTCGGCGATGCCGGTACCGCCGTTCCTGAGGTTGAGGCCGAGGGTGCCGTTGCCGGTGATGCCGTTGACCACCACCACGTAGGTCTGGCCGTTCAGGGT
>NZ_JAOCCV010000079.1:0-1261 GCF_029840585.1 Pseudomonas sp. GD03875
AGAGGATCGGCAGGGTGTAGCTGACGATCAGGCGGTTCTCGTCCTGGTCGTTGGCGCTGGTGTTGCCGCGCAGGGAGGCGTTGCGCCAGGAGAAGCCGAGGCCCTTGAGGGCGCCGTCCTGCAGGGTGTAGTCGAGGCGGAAGTCGCGTTCCCACTCGCGGCGGTCGCCGCCGGCGGCGTCGATGTTGTCGCCCGACAGGTAGGTGATGATCGCCTTCAGGCCCGGCGCGCCGACGGCGGTGAAGTCGTAGGCGTACTCGGCCAGCCAGGTGCGCTCGCCGGCCGACAGGAACTTGCCGATCTGGCGGTCGGTGATCAGGTAGGCGGTGGAGCCATCGCCCTGGTTGAGGAACGGGAAGGCGCTGTCGCCCGAGACCTGCTGGTAGCCGGCGCTCAGCGCGTGGCCGCCGAGGGCGTAGGTGAACAGGGCGCTCCAGGTCTGGTTGTCGACCTCGCCGCGATTGCTGTCGCCGGCGTTCCAGTAACCGCTGCTGAGGTAGCCCTCGGCACGGCCGGCGGCGCTGCCGTTCTTGCCGTCGGAGTCGCTGTGGAAGTAGCGCAGGTCGGTCTTCAGCGTGCCCGGACCGATGGCCCAGTTGTGCACGGCACCGAGGAAGTGCTGTTTGTAGAAGTCTTCCAGGTTGCCGTAGTAGTACTGCACCAGCAGGTCCTTGGAGACCTTGTAGTCGGCGCCGCCGTAATAGAACTTGTTGCTGTCGACCGCGCTGGTGCCGGCGATGCGCAGGCCGATGTCGTTGCTGGAGGAGCGGGTCTTGGTGTGTTCCAGCTGGCCGGCGGTGAGGGTGAGGTTGTCGATCTCGCCGGAGGTGATCTGGCCGCCCTCGAACAGTTGCGGCAGCAGGCGGCCGTCGTTGAAGGTGACCACCGGCAGCTTGGGCTGCAGGGTGCCCAGGCGGGCCTCGGTCTTGGAGAGGCGCACCTTGGCGGTCACGCCGGCCTTGCTGTAGTCGTCCACGGCGCTGCCGTCGCTGTCGAGTGGGAACAGCTGGCCCGGTGTGCGCTCGCGGCCGGCCTTGGTGTTGTAGCCGCCGGAGTCGAGCTTGATGCCGAGCAGGCCGACGGCGTCGAGGCCGAAGCCGACGGTGCCCTCGGTGAAGCCGGAGGTGTAGTTGAAGATGAAGCCCTGGCCCCACTCGCTGGCCTCGCCGTTGTTGTTGGCGGTGTTCTTGGTGTTGAGGTCGTAATAGAAGTTGCGCAGGCCGAGGGTGGCCTTGCTGTCTTCGATGAAGCCGGCGGCGGA